>JAVWYO010000024.1:0-27655 GCA_036661515.1 Muribaculaceae bacterium
GAATTTAATTTAGTAGGGACTATATCTACTAATGTTTATGATAGAACTTTAAGATATGAGTATGTCAACAACTTGCCTGATAAATTAATATTGAATAACGTAGACAATAATGGCTGGCGCACTGCTGGAGAAGCGGTATATGCTAAAGAGCTTAAAAAGGTGGCTTTGCGCCTTGGTGTGCAATATGCTCATAACTATGATAAGAGCCAATATAAGGAAAACAATCAGCTATCGGAATTGGTGAGTGATAATACCTATGTATATGGAGAGATAAAGGGACGATTAGGAAAAGCATCTTATAGTCTTGGGACAGGGGTAAAGCTATTTTCGGTAAATAATATGACTGATAGCAAGACTTATGTGCGAAATCTCACCACAGGTAATATTCTTATTCCATTAATGAAAGGTTTAAGCCTAAACTATGTGATAATGTATAAGCCCACACTACCTTCGTTGAATGAGCTATCACCAGTTTCTCAAACTGTTGATGATATTGTGCAAACTAAAGGGAATCCTGACTTAAAACCCTCTGATTGGTTATATAATCGTTTTCTTATTCGATACAACAATAATAAAGGATTTACTGCTGCGCTTTGGCTAAAATATGGGCATACATTCAACCCTATAATAAACACTTACCGATATAATAATGCAAACAAAATGTTTGTATCATCGCCAAACAACGAAAACTATCAAGATGAAATGGGAATACAGCTAAATCTTGGATATCGTGGTTTATTTAATCATCTAAGCATATTTGCCGAATGTAGCTGGAATAGATATTCAGTTAATGGTGCGGGATTTAACCATATTCTAAACAATTTTGTGAGTTTTATAGAAGCTGAAGCATATTGGGGTAATTGGACAATAGGTGGCAATGTGAAAATCACTCCAAATAAATATTTTTCGGGAGAAAATCTTATTACTAATGATGCATGGAATAGTGTATATGTACAATATAAATTAAAGAACTTTTATTTCATGGCAACGATATCAAATATATTTAAAAGTGATGGTTGGTCTTATGTCTCCGAAAATCTTTCAAGCGCTCATCCAAGCTATTCAAAAGTAACAATTGTAAGCAATGCAAATATGGTTAGTCTTGGAGTAACTTATAAAGTGAATTTTGGTAAGAGTTTCAACAAAGGTAGAAAGACATTGAAAAATGATGGCTACGAAAGTGGAATGAAGAAAGTTGAATAATAAATTATGCATAAAAAATTTCCGTTATATCGCCAAGTTGAATCGGTAGATTGCGGTCCTACATGTGTGCAGATGTACGGAATAGTTGCGAGTATCAACGACTTTATAGAGACATTGCCAAGTAGATATAAGATGATGATTGGAAAATCGGGACTGAAACTTAGTAATGGACAAAAGCAACGAATACTTATAGCCAGAGCGGTGTATAAAAATCCCGAATTAATAATATTTGATGAGGCTACCTCGTCGCTCGACACCGTGAATGAGCGTAAAATTATGGACAACTTAAAAGAGTTTTTTAAGGAGCGCACGGTAATAATAGTAGCACATCGGCTAAGTACAGTAGTCAATGCCGATAAAATTATATATCTTGAAAATGGGCGAATAATGGAGGAGGGGAGTCACAAAACACTCTCTGCCCAAAAGGGATGCTATTACAACCTAATCAAAAACCAACTCGAACTCACCAGCTAACTTATGAATTAGCATAAAAAGCACATCATCTTTTTTTAGCACCCATCAACCGCTAAATGCTCATACCTTTGTAATATCCATATAATCAACCAAATACAAAAAAGGGTGCGTACTGTGCGTACAGTGCGTACCCCAACCAATCGCCACATAATCAGCTACTTAAGAATCACACTTTACGCACCCTTTGTGCGTACTCCTCTAAAGACAATAAATGTGACATTTATTTATTCTTATGTAGGATAAGATAAATATATATATTATTTTTGTGAAAGTAATTCAGAAATATCTTTTTATCGTGAAGAAAAGCCATATTCTTTTTATTGTAATACTATTTATCAGCTTTGCTGCAAACGCATTAGAAGCAAAATTTGCTTATAGTACTGAAAATGCCTTGCCTTATGGTAAACTGATACATACTGTTGGAGATATAACATTAAGTTATGAGAAAAATGGAGGAAGTAGTGCTCCATCTTATCCCGACTTATCAACATCTCTTATTCTTAGAAGTAAAAATAAAATAGTGCTTTCGTGTGATTCCAAAATAAAAATAAGCAAGATACAGTTGAATTTAAGAGATTCTTATGACCTTCAATTTGAAGTCTCTCAGCCAGGTATGAATTATACTATTAATGGAACAAAGAAAGTGCATATCATAGAGGGTATCGCAACTAATGGGACATCTATTACTAATGCAAGTGCTACAATAACAAGTAAAATTAATGTAATAACTGTAACCTATGAGATAGGCGAAACGGGTGGAGCAGAATTGACGCAATCAAATGGCAAAATAGTAATAAATGGCAAAAAAAGTGGAATCGAGGTTTCGGCAAATTCCAATTTTAAATTAAATATTTATGATTTAAGTGGCAATCCGCTAATAATAAATAAAGATATTACAACGGGCGATAATTATATTCCAATGCCAGCAGGTATTTACATAGTAACAGCTGATTCTATAACTCAAAAAGTTGTGGTTCGCTAATGAAATAAATATACAATTATATAATGAAAAAAGTAAAATTATTAAAGAGATTAGGCGCTTGTATAGTATTTGCGCTAATAGGAGCACTCTCTGTTTCTGCCACAAAGGTAGTTGTGCTTGCCGATCCTCATGTGACACCTGGCAATGAAAATGATATAAAATTGCGTGAAGTTGTTGCCGAAATTAATGAAGGTGATGGCGATGTTGTAGTCCTTGCTGGTGACCTCACTAACGAGGGTAGTGATGAACAATTAAAAAATATCAAAGCAATTCTTGACGGTATAAAGAAGCCATTATATGTGATTCCTGGTAATCATGAGAATAACTGGTCACAAAGTGCGACTAAAACATTTAATGATCTTTGGGGAAATGATCGTTTTGTAGCTGAAGTTGATGATATAGTCATTGTTGGTATTAATTGCGGTCCATATATGAAAATGGGTGATGGACATATCAAGCAAGAAGATCTTTCATGGCTTGATAAAACACTTGCTGAACATGTCAAGGCTGGAAAGCGAGTATTGTCGGTTAATCATTATCCCATAATGGCAGATCTTGATAATTGTAACGATTACGTGAAAATACTTCAAAAATATCCTGTTATGGCGCATATATGCGGACACTATCACACGTTTCGTCAATATAAGGGAGGCGATATAGATGCTCTCATGTGTCGCTCACTTGATATGAAAAAAGGTAATTATGGATATTCGATACTCGATATAAGCAATGATTCTATAAAAGTATATGATAAGCAATTAGCTGGAGCTACAACTCAAATGTTTGCATTCAAAATAAATAAAAACATTCAACCACTTAAAGAATTAGATAAAGAAGTTTACACACTTCCTGTAGGAGTAAAGATAGACTTAGTTCATCGTGACGAGGCATCTATATTTACGCGTATAGGGGTTGATAAACACAATATTTATATTGGTAATTCACTTGGAGAAGCAAAGGCAATTAATAAGAAAACAAGTGAGTGTATGTGGAGTGTGAAGACCGATGCCTCATTATTTTCACGACCTGCTATTACCCCAAAGAATGTCATCATTCCTACGGCTGATTGTAGATTGCTTTGGATTGACAAAAAGAGTGGTAAGATTATGAAAGATAAAGCATCTCAAGGACCTTATGTCGCAGATGGTGTGATGCTCGATAATTGCTTATATCAAGGCGGTTATAAGTTGTTTGAGGCATGGAATGCCACTACTGGTAAATTGCTTTGGCGCAATACCGATTTTGATAACTATTGTCAAGCAGCGCCAGTAGTTAATGGCGATGATGTGATACTTGGTGCATGGGACACATATCTTCGTTGCATTGATCGTTCCACAGGCGCTCTAAAATGGAAATGGAATAACGGTAAGAGTGCTAATATGCTCGGACCAGGTAACTGTGTGCCCGTAGTAACTTCTGATAAAGTAATAATTGTAGCCCCCGACAGATATATGACTGCAATAGACAGGAAGACTGGAAAGCAAATATGGCGAAGCAATAAATATAAAGTGCGCGAAAGTCTTGGCACATCAATAGATGGAAAAGTCGCTTATGCCAAAACTATGGACGGCGAGATTGTTGCTGTAAGTACCGAAGGAAACGAATACAATCCATTATGGATAATAGATGCTGGACTCGGATATGAACATGCTCCATGTATTGTTATTGAAAATAAAGGAATAGTATATATGGGTTCACGCGCTGGAATGATGGTTGCAATAGACCCCATTGCAAAAAAAGTACTGTGGCGTTATCGGTTAGGTACATCAGAGTTTAACGGATGGGATATTGATGAAAAAGGCGATCTTTATACATCATTAATTGAGGGCACTGTGTGGCGCATTACGACCGCTAAATAATCAATATTTATGAAATGTCAACAAAATATTATTATTTTGTGATTTATTAGGCATCGAATGTAATTTATTTTCAATTTATTTATTACATTTGTAAAAATTTGGTATAATAATGGCAGCCAATCTACACGAAACACTAAATCGCTTACGTAACAAATCAGAGGTGCTAATAGAGCGTTATAAGGCGTTAGAAGAAGAAAAAGAGGCTGTGGCGCGACAAAATACGGATTTAATGAAAACGATTGCGATTTTAAAGAAAGAACTTGAGCAATCATCTGTGGATAATGAATACTTGAGGCTTGCCAAAAGCATTTCATCTAATCCTGGAGAATTAGAAAAGAGTAGAGCCATTATATCAAAATTAGTGCGGGACGTCGATAAATGCATCTCTCAATTAACAGAATGATGCTATGACAGAGGATGACAAATTTAAGATTACAATAAGAGTAGCTGACATTCCTGAGTTTAGACTTACGATTAGACGCGATGAGGAGGAAAATTACCGACTCGCAGTGAAAGATGTAAATAAACTTTGGAGCAATTGGAAGACGGTGGTGAAAGATAATGATTCGCCAACAATAATTGCCGTAATTGCATTACGATTTGCCAAGCAATTCTACGAAACATTAGCCCAACTTAGAAAGGCAGAAGGTGAAAATCTTCGTATTGATAAGAATACTAATGAAGTTTTGGAGAACTTTGAAAAGGAACTTGATAAGTTTCTCCTTGATGTGAAATAAAGCTATATTGTATTATGCAAGGCATAAACATCTTGTAATATACAAAATAACTGTAAATTAAGAGTTAACCTGCACTATCATATAAGAGAGTATATATTCTTTCTTATGCGTTAGTGCTTTTTTTTATATAACAAATAAATATTTTAAATGGAGAATAATATAATTCTGATTTTATTAATGAGTGTCGGAGCACTTGCAGTGGGAATCGTTGGGACTCTCATCATCTCTGGCATAATTTCGCGCGCTCGTGCCAAGAGTATTGTTGATGAGGCTCGATTAGAAGCCGAAGTGATTAAGAAAAATAAATTACTTGAAGCTAAAGAAGAAGAAATGAGTATAAAAGCCGAAGCTGAAAGACAAGCTAATGCACGTCTTTCTAAAGCTCAATCGGCAGAAGCTCGTAATAAGCAACGTGAACTTCAATTAAATCAACTTCAGTCGGAAGTACAGCGTAAACGTGCCGAAAGTGATGCTATAAAGGTAAATCTTGATAATCAACTTGCTGTTTTAGATAATAAGAAAGTTGAATTGGATAAGATGCAGAAAGAAGTACAAGATACTCTTGAACATGTTTCGGGACTATCGGCTGAGGAAGCAAAGGAAAAACTTGTAGAGTCGCTTAAAGATGAAGCAAAAACGGCTGCATCATCATATATCAATGATATTATGGATGAAGCTAAATTGACTGCAAATAAAGAAGCTAAGCGTATCGTTGTTCAATCAATTCAGCGTGTAGCTACTGAAACAGCAATAGAAAATGCAGTTACTGTGTTTCACATTGATTCTGATGAAATAAAAGGACGTATAATAGGACGCGAAGGTCGCAATATACGCGCACTTGAAGCTGCAACAGGTATTGAAATAATTGTTGATGACACCCCAGAGGCTATTGTGCTTTCGGGATTTGACCCAGTGCGTAGAGAGATAGCACGTCTTGCACTCCACCAATTGGTAGCCGATGGACGTATTCACCCTGCACGTATTGAGGAGGTTGTAACAAAGGTTAGAAAACAAATTGAGGAAGAAATAATAGAAACAGGAAAACGTACCACTATTGACCTTGGTATTCATGGTCTTCACCCTGAGCTAATACGCTTGGTTGGTAAGATGAAATATCGTTCAAGCTATGGTCAAAACTTACTGCAACACTCACGTGAGACAGCTAATCTGTGTGCTATAATGGCATCAGAACTTGGGCTAAATACAAAGAAAGCACGCCGTGCTGGTCTGCTACACGATATAGGTAAAGTTCCTGATGAAGAACCCGAATTGCCACACGCATTACTTGGAATGAAACTTGCTGAGAAATATAAGGAGAAACCAGATATTTGTAATGCTATTGGCGCTCACCATGATGAAGTTGAGCAAGATAGCTTGTTTGCTCCAATCGTGCAAGTGTGTGATGCTATTTCGGGCGCACGTCCAGGTGCACGTCGTGAAGTAGTGGAAGCCTACATCAAGCGTCTTAATGACCTTGAACAACTTGCTATGTCATATCCAGGCGTATTAAAAACTTATGCAATACAGGCAGGACGTGAATTGCGTGTGATAGTTGGAGCCGATAAAATAGATGATAATGAGACCGAAAAGTTATCAACAGAAATAGCAAGACGTATTCAAGATGAAATGACTTATCCAGGACAAGTACGTATCACAGTAATCCGTGAAACTCGTGCTGTAAGCTTTGCTAAATAACGGCTGCCAATGGATAGTAATAATGAAATAGATACAAACCAATGCACCGAATGCACTGGTTCTGGTAATTGTGGTGGCTGTTCGGGTTGCTCGGATTGTTCTTCACATCGTGGTAAATTAAATTGTCATAATTGGCTTTCTGATATTCCTGGTGGATTTAATGACTTTGATATGGTGGAAGTGCAATTTAAAAATACGCGTAAAGCATATTATAAAAATAGCACTAACATAGATCTCACGATAGGAGATATGGTTGCCGTAGAAGCAAGTCCAGGTCATGATATAGGTGAAGTTACGCTTATAGGGAAGCTTGTGGCTATCCAAATGAAGAAAGCAAATTTGCGTTCTGATGCCGAGATACTTCGAGTATTCCGTAAAGCGAAAACTACCGACTTGGAGCGATATGAGGAGGCAAAGGCTAAGGAAAATGACACAATGATTAGATCTCGCAAAATTGCTGAAGATTTAAAGCTAAATATGAAAATTGGTGATGTCGAGTATCAAGGTGATGGCAATAAGGCTATATTCTTTTATATTGCTGATGAGCGAGTAGATTTCCGCCAATTAATAAGGATTCTTGCTGATACATTCAAGATTCGTATAGAAATGAAGCAAATTGGCGCACGTCAAGAGGCAGGAAGGATAGGTGGAATAGGTCCATGTGGCCGTCCGTTGTGTTGCTCAAGCTGGATGACAAATTTTGTTTCTGTCTCAACGAGTGCTGCGAGGTATCAAGATATATCTCTTAATCCACAGAAACTTGCTGGGCAATGTGCAAAATTGAAATGTTGCTTAAACTTTGAAGTGGATACTTATGTCGAAGGTTCAAAGAACATGCCACCCCGAGATGCACGCCTTGAAACAAAGGATAATACTTATTTCCATTTTAAATCGGATATTTTTGGACGTGAAGTTACATACTCTACCGATAAATCATTCCCAGCTAATTTGGTTACAATTGGTGTAGATCGTGTATTTGAGGTTATGGCTCTAAATAGGAAAGGGATACGTCCAGAACTGCTTCTTGAAGAGGAAAAAGATGCTAAACCAGAGAAAAAAGAGTTTGGCGATATTATTGGTCAAGACAGTCTTACGCGATTTGATAAGAACAAGAAGAGGAAGCCACATGGCAATAATCGCTTTGAAAATAAGGGCGAAAGTGTAAGTGCGCCAGATGGCGTGACTCAAAGGCCACGAGAAAATCGTCCGCCAAGAAATCCTAACAATCCTAATAGTCAGAATACACGAGATGATGCTCAGCGACCACGTAATAATAACGAACGTCGTCGTCCACCAAGAGATAACAGGAATTTCAATCGTAATCGCTCTGAACAAAACAATAAACCGGCAGGTGATGAAGGAAATGTTCAAAAAAATACTGACCCACAATAGTGTGTTTGTTGCACTTGTTGCAACAATAATCTTTTTAGTGTGCTTAGGGGCTTGCGCTCCTAAGCATTCTTCATATAGTGACTTTAAAGATATACCACAAACTGGTTGGTGTAAATCGGCTCCTTATTATTATGAGATGCAATATGCCGATTCGGCATTAACTTATGATATATCGTTAAGTATCAGGCATGATAATTACTATTCATATCGTAATTTGTGGCTCTTTGTAGATTATATTTCATCGGATAGTACGATTAATCGAGATACGATTAATTGTGAACTTGCTGATGAATTTGGTAATTGGTATAGCTCTGGCTTTGGCACTTCGTACCAATATGAGCAGAAATTAAGAAGTGGAGTTAGGCCTGCTGATGTTTCTCGTATAGTTGTGTGGCAAGGAATGCGAAAAGATACTATCAATCATCTAAGTAACGTAGGTATTACAGTTTCACCCACCTTATAGCGGTTAGTATGGTTTGCGATATTTATTATCGCTATTATCTTCTAAGATACTAATGTAGCTTGCATATCTCGATTCACTAATCAGATGATCTTCCACCGCTTTTAGCACGGCACAGTTAGGCTCGTGGGTGTGTGTACAATTGTTGTAACGACATTCATGTGATACTTTGAAAATTTCGGGAAAATAATGAGCGACTTCGCCGTTTTTAAAGTCAATCGTTCCAAATCCTTTTATTCCAGGTGTGTCTATTATGTATCCTCCTTGTGGCAATTGAAACATTTCGGAGAATGTTGTCGTGTGCATACCTGTGTGATGTGTAGTGGAAATATCAGAAGTGCGTAGTTCCAATCCTGGTAGCAAACTATTAATAATAGTAGATTTTCCTACGCCAGAATTTCCAGAAAATAGAGAAGTGTTGTTACTCGTAAGAGCGCTGAGTTCTGTTATCCCTGTCCCATTTTTTGCAGATACTGTTAGTACTTTATATCCAATTGATTCATAAAGATATTTCACCGCATTGCAATATTCCATCTCTTCAGTGTTAAGTAAATCGGTTTTATTGATTACTATTACTACATTTATTCGGTAGGCTTCAGCCGACGCGAGAAATCTATCGATGAAAGTAGTGCTTGTTATGGGATTCTTAAGAGCAATAATGAGAAAAGCACGGTCGATATTAGCTCCTATAATATGCGATTCTTTTGAAAGATTAGAGGCACGACGAATTATATAGTTTTTTCGTTGATCTATTGCGGTGATGAATGATGAGTCTTCATCGCCTTCGGTAATTGTAACGATATCTCCAACAGCTATTGGATTCGTTGTTCTGATGCCTTTTATTCTAAAATTGCCTTTTATCTTGCAATTCACAAGTTCCCCTACATCGTTTTTGACGATGTACCAACTTCCTGTATTTTTTACAACTAATCCTTTCATTGGTTGCAAATTTACATAGAATTGGTCGATTTCCACGTCAGTTATATCAAAAAAGTCAAGACAGTGCAAATTCTTTGCCTAATTTGTATTTATCGCCAATGATGAGGAATAAAAAGGACTAATAATTTGTAATAATGACGCTTTTTTTGAAGCAATGCTACACACGAAATATGTGCAATGCTCTACTTTTGTAACATATCAAAGCAAATTAAGGGTATATATGGTAATCTTCAATGATTTTCTATGATAATTGGGATAATTATCGGATTAATAAATAAATATAAATAATGGCTTATTCTGATATTATGAAAAGCATAAGGGGGAGGGTGATATTGATTTATTGCTCTCTTTTCGTTTTTAATTGCGCGGAAAAAGTCTAATTTGCATTCATTTCATCAAAGAAATAGAAATATATTATGAATTAATATGTTTTACTTACAAATAAATTTATAAATTTGCGATGCACTAACAGATAAGAGTTTCCTATGATTATTTTGAAAAACTGATTGTCCATCTTTTGTCATTGGTGCGTTATTAATTTATTAACCTATAACTTTTTAATTATGAAAAAAATTACTCATTTGTTATTTTTATGTTTCGCATTATTTGCTTTTACTGCTAATGCTGGTTCTGGAATTTTTATACGTGGAGGTATAAATAACTGGGGAACGCCAGCCGATTGGGAATTTGCCGATAAGGGTAACGGCGTTTATACGATTGAAAACAAGGAACTTAAAGGAGCCTTTAAGATTGCTGATGCTACATGGAGTGATGCGTGCAATTATGGTGGAAACGGTGTGGATATTGTTGCTGGCACATCTTATGAGCTTAAATTAAAGTCAAATGCAAATATTAATGTTGCTGGTACTATTAAGTGTACAAAAATTACATTTACTAAGTTGGCCGATAAGGCTACATTGCTATTAGAGGGAACCGAAAGTGGCGGTGGCGAGATAAAACAGGTATATGTGATGGGAGATAATAATAAATGGATATTTACCGATGAATCGGGAAAATTATCACCTATTGAAGGCGAGACAAAGGTATTTACTGGAACGGTTACATTTCCAGCAGGCCCTGAATTGTCATTTTGGCGTATTTATGAAGATCTTGGACAAGTGGGCTCATGGGGTTCGGAATCGGGTGAGAATACAAAAGAATCCACTATCACTGGTACTTTGAAAAAGGGTAGTGAGGGCTGTATTACTACTGTTCCAGGAACTTATGCTATAACTTTCGACATCTCGACAGGTATGTTTGATTTAGAAAAGAAATCGGGTGTTGATGGCGTAGAAATGGAAGCTGCTAAGGTTATTGGTGGAGATGGAAATATTACCGTATTGGGTAATCCCCAATCGGTACTAATATATACGACAAGTGGAGCGTTGATTAGCTCTAAATCTTCGACAGTAGATGTTGCTTCAGGGCTTTATATTGTAGTTGTAGATAATAAAGTGACAAAGGTTATTGTAAAATAATAGATTTAAAATAATTACCAAAAAGCAGTGGGCAAGAATTCTCTACCCACTGCTATTCTTTTGTCAACTAATTAGCGATAAAGCCTCCAAGATTGTTGCGGAGATTGTTGTTGTAACTGTAAACGCGAGCAAATTGCTTTAAAAAATCGATAGTTGACTGTTTCGGATTCATAATTTTGCCAGATTTATTTTTTTCGTTTAAATCGGCGATTGAAAGAGTAACGATTTTGTTCATAGGCAAAGCCTTTTTTTAGTTGATTAATTGTAACATTATTATAACGATAGTTGCCAATGATTTATTATAATAGCTATAAAATAATTATTCCGTGTTTACTCTTATGTAGCCACGCAGAATTGATATGAAGCCTTATTCATAACGCTTTTATTCACTTTATCATAATCTTGGGCATTTTGTGTAGATTTTAATTACTATATTTGTAGCTTGAAATCAAATGTTTTTATTGATATATCGACTTTCTTTAAAATATGCTTACTGTGGATAAAGAAAATAATAATAATCAAAAAGGCTTCGCAAAGAAGCACCCGATATTACTTCATTCGTTGCTAATAGTATGTACAGCATGCGCTGTTGTGTATTTATCATTGATTCTTATCGATGTGTTTACCGAGCATGGCTCTTATAAAGAGGTGCCAAATGTTAAAGATATGCCTATACGTCAAGCTATTGATGTCCTTGAAGAAGCTGGGTTTAAGTGGGAGATAACTGATTCAATTTATAATGATAAAATAAAACCAGGAGCTGTTACTGAGCAAAATCCCAAAGGAAAAGCGCGAGTAAAATCTAATCGTACTATATATTTAGGTATAAATGCGATGTCGCCTCGAACACTGTCATTTCCTAACGTAATGGAAATTTCCGTAAGGCAAGGGGAGGCAATTTTACAAGGACTTGGCTTTAAAAATATAATAATAGAGACAATTCCATCACCATTTAAAGGCCTAATATTAGAAGCTAAAATTAATGGGCTTTCGATAACAGCAGGGCGGAAAGTGCCTGCGTCATCACACATAACACTTGTTGTGGGTGATGGTAATGAGTTGAATAATGAGACTGATTCAATTGTAGGAACCGATACAACGACAATAGATGACCAAGGAGTAGATATGGGCGTTGACTTTATGCAATAATATATAATGACCGACGAAATAAACATCTCCAATATAGAGGATATTGATGATGAAGAATTACAATCCTTAACCACTGAAGATGGGCAGGAAATGTGGGAACATTATCGAGTAGTAGCCGATAAAGGACAGGCGCAACTACGTGTAGATAAGTTTCTCGTTGTGCGTATTGAAAATGCGTCGAGAAATCGTATTCAGATGGCTGCTGAGGCTGGTTGCATTTTAGTGAATGGCAAAGCCGTAAAATCAAATTATAAAGTTAAGCCACTTGATGTAGTGACGGTGGTAATGGATCGTCCTCGATATGAAAATGAAATAACTCCAGAGGATATTCCGCTTGATATTGTATATGAGGATTCAGAGCTTCTTGTTGTGAATAAGCCCGCTGGGCTTGTGGTGCACCCTGGTCATGGCAATTATAGTGGAACTATGGTCAATGCGCTTGCTTATCATTTTAAAGATGAGCCAGGATATGATGTTAATGACCCACGCATGGGACTCGTACATCGTATTGATAAGGATACTTCGGGGCTACTTGTTGTAGCGAAGACACCAAATGCAAAGACTTCGCTTGGATTGCAATTCTTTAATAAAAGTACCACACGCCAATATATAGCCGTAGTGTGGGGCGAGATGGACAAAACAGATGGAACAATTGAGGGAAATGTAGGAAGAAACCCCAAAGATCGCCTACAAATGGCTGTATTTCCCGATGGCGATGTGGGGAAAACTGCGATTACGCATTATCACACACTGGAAAATTTGGGACATGTAGCTGTGGTTCGTTGCCAGCTTGAAACTGGTAGGACGCATCAAATAAGGGTTCACATGAAGCATATTGGTCACACCCTTTTTAATGATGCTCGTTATGGAGGCGACAAAGTTTTGAGAGGAAATACATTTACAAAATATATGCAATTTGTTCAAAACTGTTTTACGATATGCCCACGACAGGCTTTGCACGCAAAAACGCTTGGATTTATACACCCTAAGACAGGCGAAGAGATGAATTTTGATAGTGAAATACCAAGTGATATGAGTTTATTGATAGAAAAATGGCGGGATTATATTAATTCTCGTCCTAATAATATCTAAGAATTTAATATAATGAACATCTAATTAAGAATAATGTATTAACTTTGAAAGTTAGAAACGTTTACGACTAATAATTATGGATTGCGAAGAGATTAATATACCAGAAGAATTTAAAGACATTTGCCCAATAAGTGATAATGAATTTCACGAAAAGATGTCTTTATTAGTTGATGAGCCTGGATTTGAACACGCTGTGCGTTATGTGATGCCCGATGTGAATTATTCAGAGTTTGTTAATAATCTTCTTAAAATACAGTCAAAGAGTGAGTTTCAAATCAATGTGATGACTCCATTCTTGGAATTACTGGCAAGTAAAACTACTGGTGGGATAACTGCCGCTGGGCTTGAAAACATGAAGTATGGAATGGCTTACACAAATATTACCAATCATCGTGATATTGTGCTTGATGCTTCATTTCTAAACTTAGTGTTGTTACGCGAAAAAATGAACACCACAGAGGTTGCAATAGGTAATAATTTGCTTATATATGATTGGATTGATGTGCTTGTAAAATTGAATAAGAGCTTTATTGTAAGGCGTGACTTATCGTTACGACCTGCCTTTGAAGCTGCTGTACAATTGTCTAACTATATACATTTTACTATTGCAGAGAAAAAACAATCGGTGTGGATAGCGCAACGAGAAGGACGAGCTAAAGATAGTAATGACTTGACCCAAGAGAGTGTTGTGAAAATGCTTGGGATAGGTGGCGGAAAGGAATTTATTGATAATATAAAGGAACTCAATATAATGCCAGTGTCAATTAGCTATGAATATGACCCTAACGACTATCTGAAGGCTAAAGAATTTCTCTTAAAACGAGATAATCCCGACTTTAAGAAGTCGCAACGCGATGATTTGTTTAGCATGGAAACAGGATTACTTCAATATAAAGGTAGAATCCATTTTGAGTTTACGCCATGCTTGAATGCTGCGCTTAATGAGATAGAAGTTGCTGAAGAGAAGACTGAGGCAGTGAAGACAGTTGCTACATCGATAGATAAATCGATACACTCACATTATAAAATATATCCTTGCAACTATATTGCACATGATATTATGTATAATACGCGAGAGTTTGCCGATAAATACACTCATGAAGATGAGCTACATTTTAATGAATATGTATCAAAGCAATTGGCAAAAATAGATATTGATAATCTTACTGAAGCCGATAATATATATTTAAAGGATATAATGATAAAGATGTATGCTAATCCTTTGAGTAATAAACTACATGCTTTGTCTGCTGTTAAAAATTGAAGTGCGAATTAAAAACTACACTTAGAGTATAAAATATATGAGGGTACCAATGCTTGCAATGATTATTTTGTTAATCGTAAATATTGCGGCTGATGCCTATATTTACATTAGAATAAGAAGAACTTTTAAAACAAAATATCCGTCGGTGGCTTATTTAGTTTTAACAATTCTTCTTTTTGCGTATATAATGGTGGCCTTAGCGTTGCCACGACGAAGCATTGATAATGAGGGATTACGTGTTATAATGTTTATGTTTTATAGCTACCTCACATTTTATGTACCTAAAATTATATATATAATATGTGACTTAATAAGTTTCATTCCTCGCCTATGGCGATGCCGTAAGATACCATATCTTTCATCTGTTGGGATTGTGTTTGGCCTATTTATGTTTATCTCAATGTGGTGGGGCTCATTAGTAACCGTAAACGATTGCGAGGTGGTGGAAGAAACGATTGAATATAACAATCTACCTAAAGATTTTGATGGCTATAAGATAGTGCAGTTCTCTGACTTCCATGTGGGAACTTATGGTACTGATACCACATTTGTAGCTAAAGCAGTAAATATTATTAATGAATTACGCCCCAACGTAATAGTATTTACAGGAGATCTTGTAAATAGAGAAACGTCAGAATTGCTACCGTTTATGAAACCACTTTCACGACTTAAAGCCTCTGATGGGGTGTATTCAATTTTGGGAAATCATGATTATGGTGATTATATGGATTGGGATACACCAATGGCAAAAGAGAAAAATATGCAACAACTTGTCGATGCGCAAAAGTTGATGGGGTGGATACTTCTAAATAATAATCATCGCATGATAAAGCATGGGCATGATAGCATTGCAATGATAGGTGTTGAAAATTGGGGAGAACCTCCATTTAAGAAGCACGGTGACCTGAAAAAAGCATATCCTACATTAAATGATAGTCTATTTAAGATAATGCTTAGCCATAATCCAAATCATTGGCGTGGTGAAATATTACCAAAAACAAATATCGACCTCACTCTTTCGGGGCACACTCATGCCATGCAAGTACTCATGAACATTGCAGGATATAAATTTTCTCCAGCAGTATTTAGGTATGACGAGTGGGCTGGAATTTATGACGAAAATAGTAAGAAATTATATGTAAATATAGGGCTTGGACAGGTGGCTTTCCCGATGCGTGTAGGAGCTACCCCCGAAATAACTCTTATTACACTCAAAAGAAAAAAATAACATGGCTGAAAACCATTTGACAGCTATTATTTCAAAAGAACTCAGCATCACTGAATGGCAAATTGCTAATACAGTTAAGTTGCTTGATGAGGGTGCAACGATTCCATTTATAAGTCGTTATCGTAAGGAAATGACGGGCACGCTTGATGAGGTTGCAATACAAAATATTAGCGAACGTTACAATAATCTCAACGAATTAGTTAAACGTAAGGCATTTATTACGGCTACGATTGAAGAGTGTGGCAAAATGACACCTGAGCTGAACAAGCGCATTATCGACTGTTGGGATAGCAACCAAATAGAAGATATATATCTTCCTTATAAGCCAAAGCGAAGGACAAAAGCTGAAATTGCTCGAAACAATGGACTTGAACCATTAGCAAAAATTATCATGGCGCAGCATGATGATGATATTAATTATTGTGCCCATAAGTATGTGAATGATAATGTAAATAGTACCGAAGATGCTATCGCAGGCGCTAAAGATATTATTGCCGAATGGATTTCGGAAAATGAAACAGTGCGCAATATTGTGCGTTATCAGTTCAAAAAAAGTGCTACGATAGTGTGTAAAGTAGCCAAAGGACAAGAGGTAGCTGGCGAAAATTATAAAAACTATTTTGATTTATCGGAATCTTTAAAACATTGTAGTTCACATAGGCTCCTTGCAATGCGCAGAGGCGAAAAGGAAGGATTCCTAAAAGTCTCGATAAATATTGATGACGAAGAAGCTTTGTTACAAATCAATAGAATAGCAGTAAAAGGAAAATACGAATCCTGTAAACTCGTATCGGAGGCTGTTGCTGACGGATATAAACGTTTAATACGCCCTTCGATTGAAACTGAATTTTCGTCGATATATAAAGAAAAAGCCGATAGCGATGCCATTGAAATGTTTGCGCAAAATGTGCGTCAACTCTTGTTTGCGGCACCACTTGGGCATAAACGCATAATGGGAGTTGATCCAGGTTACCGCACTGGTTGTAAGATTGTGTGTCTTGATGAGCAGGGAAATCTGTTGCATAATGATAATATATATCCAAATCCTCCGCAAAGTGATTTTAAAACTTCGTCAAGGAAAATAACGCAACTCGTTGAGGCTTACAAGATTGATGCTATTGCTCTTGGTAATGGGACAGCAAGTAGAGAAACCGAGAAATTCCTTGCTGCACTTCATTATGACCATCAAATACAGGTATATGTAATAAGTGAAAATGGTGCATCAATATATTCAGCCTCAAAAATTGCCAGAGATGAATTTCCCGATAAAGATGTGACGGTGCGTGGAGCTGTGTCGATAGGACGTCGCCTCCTTGACCCGCTTGCTGAGCTGGTGAAAATTGATCCAAAGTCAATTGGAGTAGGGCAGTATCAGCATGATGTAGATCAAGCCAAATTAAAAAATGCACTGACATTTACGGTTGAAAGCTGTGTGAATAGTGTAGGAGTTAATTTAAATACTGCGTCAAAAGAATTACTAACCTACGTTGCTGGTCTTGGACCTCAATTAGCACAAAATATTGTTACTTATCGTGCCGAAAATGGAGATTTTGCTACAAGGAAACAGGTACTTAAAGTCCCCAGAATGGGGGAAAAGGCATTTCAGCAAGCTGCTGGATTCCTAAGAATCCCCGATTGTAAAAATCCGCTTGATAATAGTGCTGTTCACCCCGAACGATATTCTCTTGTGGAGCAAATGGCAAAAGATTGTGGCAGTAGCGTTGCTGAACTAATGGCAAATAAGTCGCTCCGAGAGAGTATAAATCTTGCGAAATATATAAAAGATGACGTGGGGAAACCTACTCTTGATGATATAATGAGTGAGCTTGAAAAACCAGGCAGAGATCCACGTAAGGGAATAAAAGTATTAGAATTTGACGAAAATGTTAAGTCGATTGAAGATGTGAGTATAGGCATGGTGCTTAATGGCATCATAACAAATATTACTCAATTTG
Organism: Muribaculaceae bacterium; assembly: GCA_036661515.1. Lineage (GTDB taxonomy): Bacteria > Bacteroidota > Bacteroidia > Bacteroidales > Muribaculaceae > HGM05232. The sequence continues at coordinate 17,908 of JAVWYO010000024.1, forward strand.
GGGTTTTTGTCGATTTTGGAATTAAAGAAAATGGACTCGTTCATATATCAGAATTATCCGATAAATTTGTGACATCTCCAACCGAAGTTGTAACTTTACACCAGCATGTGAAAGTGCGAGTAATAGATGTTGATAAATCAAGAAAACGCATAGCATTATCTATGAAAGGAATATAGCAATGAACAAATTAGTAATAAGCATAGGCAGTAATAGCAAAGACCGCAAATGGCAGATTGAGAATAGCATAGAATGGCTAACATCTGTCTTGAGTGATGTCAAAGTATCAAGTATCTATAATTATCCTGCTACTGATGGTAAATCGCCAGATTATCTTAATGCCGTGATGACTGCCAAATGTCAAAAGGATTTGGATAGCATTACTGAGCAACTCAAAGGCTATGAAACCGTGTGTGGACGTACCCCCGCGAGTAAGTTGGAGGGGATAATACCGCTCGATCTTGACATCGTATTATGGAATGGTGATGTAATGCGTGAGCGCGATTACGAACAGGGCTATTTCCAAAGTGGATGGGAAGAATTACAGAAATAGCATCACATAATAATATGATTGTTACTTATATTTTTCATAGTTGCTTTACTGTTGAGCTTGAAAATTGCACGTTTGTCTTCGATTATTTTAAAGATGCGAGTAATAAGCTCGATGAAATAATGAAAAGGAGTAAGATGATATATATATTGTCATCACATTCGCATCAAGATCATTTCAATCCACATGTATTTGAATGGGCTGTGCAATACCCAAATATCAAATATATTTTATCGTCAGATATACGTAAAAAAGTTAAGAAACTCGCATTGCCACAAAATGTTCATTTTATAAAAGAAGGGGAGTGCATTGCAGTGGAAAAAGGTGTTGAAATACGAGCTTTTGGCTCAACTGATATTGGCGTGTCTTTTATGGTGACAGCCGATGATAAACATATATTTCACGCTGGCGATTTAAATAATTGGCATTGGATTGACGAATCTACACCCAGTGAGGTGATTGCTGCCGAGAAAGCATTTAAAGAGAAATTAAAAACTATAAAAAATTATTCAACTGAAATATATTTAGCGTTTTTTCCTGTTGACCCTCGTCTTGGGCAGGATTATGCAGCAGGTGCAAGACAATTTGTGCATGATTTTAAAGTTAAATATTTTATTCCGATGCACTTTTGGAATGAACCTGATAAGGCAAATGATTTTGAACTATATCAAAATAATACTTTTGGGCAATATATTAGCATTAACAAAGAAGGCGATAGCATAACCATTAATAAATAACCATTCATATGGAAATAAAAGCACGATTTGATCATTATAATATCAATGTGAGCGACTTAAATAGAAGCATCGAATTTTATAATAAAGCGCTTGGACTTAATGAAATAAAACGAAAAGAGGCATCTGATGGCTCTTTCATATTGGTGTATTTAGCCGACAGTCATAGCACTTTTATGCTTGAACTTACCTTTCTAAAAAATCATTTACAACCTTATGAACTTGGCGAGAATGAAACACATCTGTGTCTTCGTGTTGAGAACGATTACGATGAAACGCGAAAATTTCATAAAGATATGGACGTAGTGTGCTATGAGAATAATGAAATGGGACTTTATTTTATAGAAGACCCCGACGGATATTGGATTGAAATATTACCTGTGAAATGAAAATGAAAACCTGTATAACGCACAAATTGATAGCAACATTACTATTATTGCTATCATTGGTATATATCCTTATGCCAATAGATTTTGATGGACCATTAGTAGGACTTGTTGATGATTTTTTCTTCTTTATGGCGGGCTTTTGCTATTTTATCAATCAATTCACAAATGTGAGGCATGTCACCGCGCGCCGACAGTTGAATATACTTTCGTTATGCTTTTTAGTAGCAGGAGTGGTGTGGTTGTGTATTCTTGCATTTACTCCACTCTGTACTTGGGTTGCATAAAATAAATTAATTGCAAAAAAAATGAAGTCACTGAACCAAAATTGTCCAGTGACTTCATTTTTATAAAAAGTCGATATTTTTATTTTACCTCTTCAAAAGGAACATCTGTTACATGGTCGCCGTTGTTGCTACCATTATCGCCTTGAGCTGAGCCTGCACCTTGATTAGGATCGGCTTGCGCTCCTGCTTGTTGTGCGCCAGCTTGCTGAGCGTTGTAAATGTCTTGAGATGCAGCTTGGAATGTTGTATTAACCTCTGCAATAGCAGCATCAATAGCAGCAATATCCTGAGATTTATGAGCCTCTTTAAGCTTAGTAAGAGCAGCTTCTATAGGAGCGCGCTTGTCAGCTGGAATCTTATCGCCAAGATCTTTTAGTTGCTTTTCTGTTTGGAATATCATTCCATCAGCTTGATTTAGCTTATCGATACGTTCCTTTTCTTTAGCATCTGAGGCAGCATTTGCAGTAGCTTCATCTTTCATGCGCTTGATTTCAGCGTCGGTCAAGCCACTTGAAGCCTCAATGCGTATGCTTTGTTCTTTACCAGTTGCTTTGTCTTTAGCCGATACATTTAGAATACCATTAGCGTCAATTTCAAAAGTAACTTCGATTTGTGGAATGCCTCGTTGTGCAGGAGCAATTCCATCTAAGTGGAATTTACCAAGTGATTTATCATCTTTAGCCAATGGGCGTTCACCCTGAAGTACGTTAATTTCTACAGAAGGTTGATTATCAACTGCTGTAGAGAATGTTTCGCTCTTACGTGTAGGAATTGTAGTATTTGCATCGATTAACTTAGTCATTACATTTCCAAGAGTTTCGATACCTACCGACAATGGAACCACGTCAAGAAGTAGCACATCTTTTACGTCACCGCTAAGAACACCACCTTGAATTGCTGCACCCACTGCTACTACTTCGTCGGGATTAACCCCCTTTGAAGGTGCTTTGCCAAATATATGTTCTACAATTTCTTGAATTGCTGGAATACGTGTTGACCCACCTACAAGAATTACTTCATCTATTTCAGATGCCGAAAGACCTGAGTCACTTAATGCTTGTTGGCAAGGTGCAAGTGTTGCTTGGATTAACTTGTCGCTAAGTTGCTCGAATTTTGCACGAGAAAGAGTTTTAACCAAGTGCTTAGGAATACCATTAACTGGCATGATATAAGGCAAGTTGATTTCGGTGCTTGTTGTGCTTGACAGTTCAATTTTAGCTTTTTCGGCAGCTTCTTTAAGACGTTGAAGAGCCATAGGGTCTTGATGTAAGTCAATACCTTCATCTTTCTTAAACTCATCGGCAAGCCAGTCAATGATTACGTGGTCGAAGTCATCACCACCAAGGTGCGTGTCGCCATTAGTAGATTTTACTTCAAATACTCCATCACCAAGTTCAAGAATAGAAATATCAAAAGTACCCCCACCAAGGTCAAACACTGCTATCTTCTTATCGGCATTTGCTTTGTCGAGTCCATAAGCAAGAGCCGCAGCGGTAGGTTCATTAACTATTCGTTTTACGGTAAGACCAGCAATTTCGCCTGCTTCTTTTGTAGCTTGACGTTGAGAGTCATTAAAGTAAGCAGGAACAGTGATAACAGCATCTGTTACTGTTTGTCCAAGATAATCTTCAGCTGTTTTCTTCATCTTTTGAAGAATCATAGCCGAAATTTCTTGTGGTGTGTATTCTCTGCCATCGATGTCAACGCGAGGTGCATTATTATCACTACGTACTACTTTATAAGGAACGCGAGAAGTCTCTTTTTGAATTTGATCGTAAGTTTCACCCATAAATCTCTTAATAGAGAATATTGTGCGTGTAGGATTCGTAATTGCTTGACGCTTAGCTGGGTCTCCAACTTTACGTTCACCGCCATCTACAAATGCTACAATAGAAGGAGTAGTATTTCGTCCTTCGCTATTAGGAATAACCACAGGGTCATTACCCTCTAAAACAGATACGCAAGAGTTGGTGGTTCCTAAGTCAATTCCAATAATTTTTCCCATAATTAAATTGATATATTTTTGTTTATAATTTTTTATTTTCTGTTCGGCTTATCAACCGTTCATGCTAATGAAAAAACAAATGTTGTGCCAAAAAAGTTGTCATGATAAAAAATTAGTAACTATCAGTCATTTCCATGCAATACTACTATAACAAATACTGACGTAATGTCAGTTTGTATGTTACATAATACTGCCTTTTGCATTTAATGTATTGTGTGTAACTCGATATTACTATTAATTAACTGATGTAAAGATGTATTATTTTGGCTAAAGATAGCCCAATTAGCTAAATATTCGTATTTTTGCATAGTGAATTTTTTTAACTGCAAATATTAATTTTTTTATAAATCTATACGTTATGAATATTTCGCATATTGAGCATCTGGGTATAGCTGTAAAAAGTCTTGAAGAGGCTATCCCTTATTATGAGTCAGTATTGGGTCTTAAATGTTACTCAATCGAAGAAGTTGCCGATCAAAAGGTGAAAACAGCATTTTTTAAAGTTGGTCAAACGAAAATTGAATTGTTAGAGCCAACAAGTGAAGAAAGTGCAATCGCTAAATTCATCGAAAAACGTGGTGAAGGTATTCATCACATAGCTTTTGCTACCGATGGAGTTGCTGATGCTCTTGCTGATGTAGAAGCTAAGGGTGTTAGACTTATCGACAAAGCTCCTCGCAAAGGTGCTGAGGGACTTAATATTGCATTCCTTCATCCAAAATCAACCTTAGGTGTGCTTACAGAACTTTGTGAGAAACCTAATAATTAAGAAAAATCAAAAGCTGATATGAGTAATCAACTTGAAAAAGTACAAGAGCTGATAGCAATGCGCGAAGAAGCGCGTATTGGTGGTGGTGAAAAAGCTATCCAAAAACAGCATGAAAGAGGTAAATATACCGCACGTGAAAGAATCGCTCAGCTACTTGATGAAGGTAGTTTTGAGGAACTTGATATGTTTGTTCGTCATAGATGTACAAACTTTGGTCAAGAGAAGAAATCTTTTCTTGGTGATGGTGTTGTAACAGGTTACGGAACTATCGAGGGGCGTCTCGTGTATGTATTTGCACAAGATTTTACCGTATTCGGAGGTTCTCTTTCTGAAACAATGGCATTGAAGATATGTAAAGTAATGGATATGGCAATGAAAATGGGCGCTCCAGTTATAGGTCTTAATGACTCTGGTGGTGCGCGTATTCAAGAGGGTATTAACGCTCTTGGTGGATATGCCGAAATTTTCCAACGCAATATTATGGCTTCGGGTGTAATTCCTCAGATTTCTGCAATATTAGGACCTTGCGCTGGTGGTGCTGTATATTCACCTGCATTGACCGACTTCACTATTATGACAAAGGGGATCTCTTATATGTTCCTTACTGGTCCTAAAGTGGTGAAGACTGTAACTGGTGAAGATGTGACACAAGAGGCTCTTGGTGGAGCTGAAGTACATGCATCTAAATCGGGCGTAACACATTTTGCTGCCGAAGATGGTGAAGAAGCATTAAAGATTATACGTAAATTATTTAGCTTCATTCCTCAAAATAATCTCGAAGAAGCTCCTCTTGTAGCTTGCACCGATCCTGCTGACCGTCTTGAAGATTCATTAAATGAAATTATCCCTGATAGCCCTAATAAGCCTTATGATATGTATGAGGTTATTGGTGCAATTATTGATAATCATGAATTTCTTGAAGTTCAAAAGGGCTATGCCAAGAATATGATTGTAGGATTTGCTCGTTTCAATGGTCAATCTGTTGGAATTGTTGCTAATCAACCTAAGTTCTTAGCTGGCGTTCTCGATTGCAATGCTTCTCGCAAAGCAGCTCGTTTTGTTCGCTTCTGCGATGCTTTCAATATTCCATTAGTAACTCTTGTTGATGTACCCGGATTTTTACCTGGCACAGGACAAGAATATAATGCCGTAATTCTTCATGGTGCTAAGTTGCTTTATGCTTATGGTGAAGCTACTGTTCCAAAGGTTACAATAACATTGCGTAAGAGCTATGGTGGTAGTCACATCGTTATGAGTTGTAAACAACTTCGTGGCGACATGAACTATGCTTGGCCAACCGCAGAAATAGCTGTTATGGGTGGCGCTGGAGCCGTAGAAGTGCTTTATGGCAAGGAAGCTAAAGCCTCTGAAGACCCAGTTAAATTTATGGCTGAAAAGGAAGCTGAATATAACAAATTATTCTGCAACCCTTATAATGCTGCTAAATATGGTTATATTGATGATGTTATTGAGCCACGCAATACACGTTTCCGTATTATTCGCGCTCTTCAACAACTTCAGACAAAGAAGGTAGTTAATCCAGCTAAAAAGCATGGTAATATTCCTTTGTAAATCCATATAAGACTCATTTATTATGAATAAAAAAGGAATAATTCTTTTGTTAATGTGCCTTACCATTGGTTCGGTGTCGTTTGCGCAAGGTCGTAAAGGACTAAGGATTAATGAGGTAATGGTAAAGAATGACAGTAACTTTGTTGATGACTACGGTGTGAAAAATGCTTGGATAGAACTCTATAATACCGCTTTTGCGCCTATGGAAATTTCAAGCGTATACCTCACCGATGACAAGAACAATCCTAAAAAATATCCTATTCCAAGAGGTGATGTCAATACCGACATCGCTCCACGTCAACATGTGATATTTTGGGCTGATAACGAACCAGAGCGTGGTACGTTTCACCTAAATTTCAAGCTAAAGCCTGGCGTAGATAATTGGATTGGTGTATATGATTCCAACGGTACTACATTAATTGATGAAGTATTAATTCCTGCATCATTACCAAGTAACGCTACATTTGCTCGTAAAGTAGATGGTAAAGGGACTGGCATTGAAGCATGGGAAATTCGTGACGGAAGTAAAGCTAAGTATATTACTCCAAGTAGCAATAATATCATTATTGATACTAATATTAAGAAAGAAAGATTTAAACAACATGACCAATTCGGTATAGGTATGGCTATAATGGCTATGTCGGTAGTGTTTTTAGGACTCATTGTGTTAAGTATCTCTTTCACCCTTATTGGGAAAATTAGTGCTGGAGCTGCCAAGAAGAATAAACTTAAAGCTCATGGTATAGAACAAGAAGAGTCAGTGATTGAAAAGAATACCGTAAATGGTGATTCTGGCGAAGAAATTGCTGCCGTTTGCATGGCTTTGTATGAGCATCTTAATGCTCATGACAACGAAGATACAGTGCTTACAATCAGTAAAGTGAAGCGCACTTATTCTCCTTGGAGTTCTAAAATTTACACCTTGCGCGAATTACCACGTCGTTAATATTAATGTTAAATAAAAAATACTACCAATTACATGAAAGAGTATAAATATAAAATAAACGGTAATGTATATAAAGTAGCCGTTGGCGATATTGACAATAATATTGCACAAGTTGAAGTTAATGGAGTGCCTTATAAGGTCGAACTTGAAGAGAAATTGGCTACTCAGTCAATTGTAAAATCAGTTAAACCTTCAGCTGCTCCTCGCACTGAAACTGGTGCCAAAGTTATTGCTAAACCAACAGTTTCAACAGGACAAGAAGCGGTTAAATCCCCACTCCCTGGTGTGGTTATAGACTTCAAAGTTAAAGTAGGAGATGCCGTAAAATCGGGTGACACTGTGGTTATTCTTGAAGCAATGAAAATGGAAAACAACATCCATGCTTATAAGACTGGCGTTGTGAAATCTATTTGTGTAAACAAGGGCGATTCTGTCCTTGAAGGTACCGACTTAATTATAATTGAATAATCTGATGGATTTAACGTTTATAAGCGATAATCTCAGACAATTCTGGGAATTTACTGGTTTTTATAATCTAACTGGTGAACATTTGGTAATGCTATTCTTTGGGCTATTCTTTATTTATCTTGCGATAAAAAAGGATTTTGAACCATTGTTATTAGTGCCAATAGGATTTGGTATCCTAATTGGTAACATTCCATTTACTCCAGGTATGGAAATCGGAATTTATGAAGAAGGCTCTGTTCTCAACATCTTATATAACGGTGTTAGTGCAGGGTGGTATCCTCCTTTAATATTTTTAGGAATTGGTGCAATGACCGACTTCTCGTCGTTGATTGCCAACCCTAAATTGATGTTAATTGGTGCTGCAGCTCAATTTGGTATATTTGGCGCATACATGGTAGCTCTGGCTATCGGATTTGAACCCGATCAAGCTGGTGCAATTGCCATTATTGGTGGTGCCGATGGACCTACTGCAATATTCTTGTCATCAAAGCTTGCCCCTAACTTAATGGGTGCAATCGCTGTGTCGGCTTATTCTTATATGGCACTCGTTCCTGTTATTCAGCCTCCTATAATGCGATTGTTCACAACTAAGAAGCAACGCCTTATTAAGATGAAACCAGCACGTGCGGTATCACAAAACGAAAAAATAATGTTCCCTATCATAGGAATGTTACTTACCTGTTTTGTCGTTCCGTCGGCTATCCCATTGTTAGGACTTCTATTCTTTGGTAACTTATTACGCGAAAGTGGCGTTACTACACGTCTTGCTAAGACTGCAAGCAACGCACTCACCGATATAGTTACAATCCTACTTGGAATGACAGTCGGCGCATCTACACAAGCATCTGAATTTTTGACAGCAGATACCATTGGTATATTTGCGCTCGGATTCATGGCATTTATAATTGCCACAACTTCGGGTGTAGTGTTTGTATCATTCTTCAACCTATTCTTAGCTAAAGATAAAAAGATTAATCCACTTATCGGAAATGCTGGCGTATCGGCAGTGCCAATGTCAGCACGTATTTCTAATAATTTAGGACTAAAATATGACCCTTCTAACTATCTTTTGATGCACGCAATGGGACCTAATGTAGCTGGCGTAATCGGCTCTGCCGTTGCTGCTGGTGTCCTTCTTGGATTCTTAGGATAAAGAAAATAAATTTAAAAATAGAGTAGCTAACACATCTCAGATTGTTAACTGCTCTATTTTTTTTCGTTATTCTTGGAAAATCCTCTTTAAAATCATATTTTCGTAAAACTATTATCTATTAATATTGTTAATATATACAATAGCATAGAAAAATAGAAAAACAGATACACAAGTTTTTTATTCAATTGTCACAATAGCAAATATATCATCACAACAGTTATGATCAATGCCAAGGTAATTAGTAATATATATAAATTACACAAAAAACCTCCAAGTAACATCTCAGATCTCGGTATAGAGAAAATGAGAAAAAGCTTAATTGAATTTCATAAATTCAATGAAGAATCAGGCTTTTTAATTTTGGAAAACGTTAGTGAAGAAAGCCCGTTTAAGAAAATCCCTATTTCAAGAATTTATGGTATAGAAAATTTCGATAAAACAATAGCATTAGTACTACCTAACAGCATATTGTTTTTCAGTAAGACAGACTCTAAAATTAATATTCACTTACGTATGCCAAGACTTTCGCGTTGGCAAAAAATCAAAGGATTTTTCAAAGGAGAAAAATAAGAAATTATTAAACAAAAAAAAGAATCACTCCTTTTGCGTAGCATAACCATCTATAAATAAGCGCTAAATTAACACACACAATTCCAATATAGAGCGCAACTCATATCACACACTTTTAAATACATAAAAATAAATCTCAAAAAAAGACTTTTTTAAGCGATAGAACAGAAATAATATGTAATTTTGTTCCGCATTAGCACAACCACTAATAATGTATAAGGAAAGATGCCGGAGTGGTCGATCGGGACGGTCTCGAAAACCGTTGTACTGGTAACGGTACCGAGGGTTCGAATCCCCCTCTTTCCGCTGGT
>JAVWYO010000025.1:0-27630 GCA_036661515.1 Muribaculaceae bacterium
CACAACTCACAACTCACAACTCACAACTCACAACTCACAACTCACAACTCACAACTCACAACTCCATTACGCACTGAGAATGCGTACTATCTGGTATTGCACCAAAAAAATTATGCTAATTCTCCTTATTTTCTTTTCAAAAAGTACTTTTCATGTGCTCTAATAGTATGAAATATATATTTTATTTTAACTTTGTAGTTCACATTATATAATGCACATGAGACTCATAAAACTATCTATTTTTTTTGTTGCTATAATATTAGTAGCAAATATTGCCCAAGCCCAAGAAATTAAGGTCGGAGCTGCTTGTACAAAGGAGTATATCCCAATATTGAAAGGGAAACGCGTTGCTCTTCTGAGCAATCACACTGGTATGGTTGGCGACAAGCATACCCTTGATATAATGTTGAAAAATGGAGTGAATGTAACCACAATATTCTCGCCCGAACATGGTTTCAGAGGTAAAGCCGATGCTGGGGAGCATGTAAAAAGTAGCGTTGATGCACAGACGGGGATTCCTATTGCATCGCTATATGATGGTGATAGTAAGATGCCCAAAAAATCGGTAATGGATAATATTGATGTACTTGTGGTTGATATCCAAGACGTAGGGCTTCGCTATTACACTTATTATGTGACAATGGTAAATCTAATGGATGCAGCAATAGTATATGACAAGCAATTTATGGTTCTCGACCGTCCTAACCCAAATGGAATGTATGTTGATGGGCCGATACTCGATATGAAATATAAATCAGGTGTTGGACGTTTGCCAATACCCGTTGTGCATGGAATGACAATGGGTGAACTTGCATTAATGAGCAATGGCGAAGGCTGGCTAAAAGATGGGAAGAAGGCACATTTAACGGTAGTGAAATGTAAAAACTATACACATCAAAGCCGATATGTATTACCGATTGCGCCATCTCCCAACTTGCCTAATATGCTATCAATATATCTATATCCATCAACCTGCTATTTTGAAGCTACACCAGTGAGTCTTGGACGTGGTACCGATAAGCCATTTCAAATGTATGGACACCCTAATATGATAGGCTATGACTTTTCATTTACGCCACGCAGCGTTGAGGGTGCTAAAAATCCACCATTATTAAATAAAAAATGTTTTGGGAAAGACTTATCAGCACTTTCAAGTGAAGACGTGATTGCAGCAGGAATTAACCTTGACTATCTCATAGACGCATATAATAATCTTAATATGGGTGATTACTTTTTCCGGCAATTTTTTGAAAAATTGATAGGTACCGATAAAGTGCGCAAGATGATTAAAGAGGGCAAAACAGCACAAGAGATAAAAGCCTCATGGCAAGATGATGTGCAAAAATTCAAAGCACAGCGTAAGCCATATCTTCTATACGCTGAATAAATAATATGAATAATAACTTATATAATAATATACGATGACACCTTGGATAGTAATGGCCACGATAATTGGCTACTTCGCACTCTTGTTTATAGTTTCTTACATAGCTGGTCGCAAGGCTGATAATGCAGGATTTTTTACGGGTAATCGCACAGCACCATGGTATCTTGCCGCCTTTGCAATGATAGGCGCAGCAATATCGGGCGTGACATTTATTTCAGTGCCCGGAATGGTAGCCGAAAAAGGGTTCTCATATCTACAAATGGTGCTTGGATTCATTGTAGGCTATTTTGTCATAGCATTTGTGCTCGTCCCACTTTTCTATAAGCGAAATCTAATTTCAATTTATGGCTATCTTGAGCAACGTTTCGGTGCAAGTACTTATAAGAGTGGTGCATGGTTTTTCTTTGTATCAAAAATGCTTGGAGCTGCAGTGCGCTTCTATGTAGTGTGTGTAGTACTTCAAATCCTCGTATTTGCGCCATTAAATATACCATTTGCTATCAATGTTATCGTTACAATTTTACTAATTTGGCTTTATACATTTCAAGGTGGTGTAAAAACTATTATTTGGACTGATACATTAAAGACCGTCTGTCTTATTTCATCGGTGATACTTTGTATTTATTTCATTGCTGGAAATATGAATCTTGGCTTCAATGAAATGGTAAGCAATATTTCTAATCACAAGACAAGTCAAATGTTCTTTTTCGATAATCCAAAAGAGGGAACATACTTTTGGAAACAATTCCTTGCTGGTATATTTATGGTTATAGCCACTGTAGGACTCGATCAAGATATGATGCAACGCACACTTGCATGTAAAAATTACAAAGAATCGCAGAAAAATATGATGGTGAGCGGAGTGATGCAATTTTTTGTAATAGGACTTTTTCTTATACTTGGTACCCTTCTTGTAATGTATGTAGAGTATTCTCCAACACTTGAACTTCCAAAAAAATCAGATGAGTTATTTGGACTTGTAGCAGCCGATTCATCGATGCCTATAATTGTTGGAATATTATTTATTATTGGACTTGTTGCAGCAGCATATTCAGCTGCGGGTTCGGCTCTAACATCATTAACAACATCATTTACCGTAGATATACTCAAAGCACACGAGAAACAAGATGACGCAAAACTCACAAAGACACGCAAATTAGTACATCTCGGAATGTCGGTAGTGATGGGGCTCGTTATTATTGTATTCTACATAATTAGTAATCAAGATGCTATAAGTGCTGTTTACACACTTGCAAGTTACACCTATGGACCTATTCTTGGACTGTTTGCATTTGGTATGTTTATGAAACGCAATGTACGTGACAAGTTTGTCCCAATAGCTTGTGTTGCAGCTCCAATATTGTGCTATTTTATTCAATATCTACTCAATAGTCAATTTGGCTATGTAATGAGTTTTGAACTTCTAATTCTTAACGCCCTTGTAACATTTATAGGCCTTTTGTTGTTGACAAAGAAAGATATATAAGATATATTATTACACGTATGGCAAAGGGATTGATAAATAGATACGTATGGCTCATTGACACTATCCAGAGATATGGTCGTATTACTCGCGAGGATTTAAATAATTTGTGGGTAAAATCATCCTTATCAGATGGAGAACCCATCCCCCGACGCACATTTTATAATTATCGACAAGGTGTAGAAGAAACATTTAATGTCATAATTTCATGTGACCCAGCCACATTTGAATATTATATAGAAGATAGTGGCGACGAACAAGATGAGAATTTGCGTAATTGGCTCTTAGATTCAGCTTCAATAAGTGGTATGCTAAGCGACTCAAAAGATGTGGCAGGGCGCATCTTGCTCGAAGATGTTCCATCTGCACGTGAGCATCTACCCGTGATAATGCAAGCGCTAAAGGGGCATAATCGTATTGAATTTTCGTATAAGGCATTTACGCGAGTAAATGCTGTGGAAGCCATTATTGCTCCTTATTTTGTGCGTATTTTTAAGCAGCGATGGTATGTAATAGGGCAAAATTTAGCAGATAGCAAAATAAAAACCTACTCATTAGATCGTATCAACGAAGTGCACATTCTTCATGAAACATTCACAATGCCCAGCGATTTTGACGCAAAGGCATTCTTCAACGATTGCTTCGGAATTATCACATCGAAAGGTGAAGCAAAAGACGTAACATTAAAAGTTAGCTCAAACCAGGCAAAATATTTTCGTGCATTACCACTTCATCATTCTCAGCAAGAAGAAGTGCATGATGCTTATTCTCTATTTTATTATCACCTATATATTACATATGATTTTGTTCAAGAGATATTGTCGCATGGTGTGAATGTGCAAGTTCTTTCTCCACCAGAACTACGAGCTATGATAGTTACAGAGCTTGAAAACGCCCTCAGCAATTATAAATAACGAGTTATTTCCGCTGTGTCACATCATTTTTTGTGAAAATAATACCTTTACAAAATTATATAGTGTCTGCCATAACACTAATATAAAAAAATGGTCACCGTATTAAATAACAGAGCTGAATGACACAAATCATTCAGCTCTGTTATTCTTCGTAGTTAAATTTTACTATTCAGCTGCGGTTTCTTCTGGTGGAGCAACAGGTGTCTCTCCGCGAAGTGAAGCCATAATTTTTACTTCAAGTTCTTCGGCAAGTTCTGGATTATCTGCAATTGTTCGTTTTGCAACTTCGCGACCTTGTCCAAGTTTAGTCCCTTCATAAGAGAACCAAGAACCGCTCTTCTTTATTATATTATTATTTACGCCAATATCGAGTATTTCGCCAATTCTTGAAATTCCCTCGCCAAATAAAATTTCAAATTCTGCCTTGCGAAATGGAGGTGCCACTTTATTTTTTACAACCTTCACGCGTGTAAGATTACCAAGAACATCTTCGCCCTCTTTAATCTGCCCGATTCGGCGTATATCAAGACGTACTGAAGAATAGAATTTAAGAGCATTACCACCAGTTGTGGTCTCTGGAGTTCCAAACATAACCCCAATTTTATCACGAAGTTGATTAATAAATATACACGTGGTATTTGTTTTAGAAATTGTACCCGTTAGTTTTCTTAATGCCTGCGACATTAATCGAGCTTGAAGTCCCATTTTGCTATCACCCATTTCTCCTTCAATTTCAGCTTTAGGTGTAAGAGCCGCAACGGAGTCAATAACAATAATATCAATAGCAGATGAGCGAATTAATTGGTCGGCTATCTCAAGAGCTTGTTCACCGTTATCGGGTTGTGAAATCCATAGATTATTAACGTCAACACCAAGCTTTTCAGCATAAAAACGGTCAAAAGCATGCTCGGCATCTATAATTGCAGCAATACCACCAGCCTTTTGTGCTTCGGCAATAGCGTGTATTGCAAGGGTAGTTTTACCCGATGATTCTGGTCCATATATTTCAATAATTCGTCCGCGAGGATATCCTCCCACTCCAAGAGCGAAGTTAAGGCCAATAGAGCCAGTTGGTATTACCTCAATATCTTCGATACTCTCATCGCCCATTTTCATTATTGCACCACGCCCGTGTGCCTTTTCTATCTTTTCCATTGCAATTTGCAATGCCTTTAGCTTTTCATTGCCAGCTGCTGCTTTAGCTAATTCTGCTTTGGTCTCTTTTTTATCCATTATGTATAGTTTTGTTTTTTATCTTGTTAATATTTGATTTGCGCTATCTTTAGTGTCTACTTTTGTTATAATATCCATTATGCAACTGTTTTCATCAATGATAAATGTAGTACGCACTGTACCCATATATTCACGTCCAGCCATCTTCTTTTGTTGCCAAACTCCGAATGCGTTATTTAGAGTTAAATCGCTATCAGCTATCAGCGGAAATGGTAAATCAAATTTTGTTGCAAATTTTGCATGAGATGCGCCACTGTCTTTGCTTACTCCTATTATGGCATATCCAGCCTTTATGAGTTCAACGTAGCTATCACGCAGAGAGCACGCTTCGGCTGTGCAACCAGGAGTATTATCCTTAGGATAGAAATATATAATTAGTTTCTTGCCAGCAAAGTCGCCAGCTTTTAAGATGTTACCTGAAGCATCAACTCCAAGTATATCGGGTATTTTATCGCCTATTGTCATTGTAGTGTATGTTTGTTAATTCTATATGTAAAGATAACTATTACGTTTGACTTCACAAAAATAATTCATTGACTGTGCTTAACGGTAGCCCACTCCTGTTAAATATAAATTAGATTAGCATAAATTGAGCAAAGAAAGAGAGCCATACTAAAATAATTAGAATCCATGCAAGCCCCTTTTGGTCGGAATAAATGCGGTAAGAAAGATATGACGAAAGAAGTGCATATATAGGAAATAGCACAATTAGAACCCAATCCCTATTATTTTCACTTGATGTTGAAAAATGACTAATCAATACTGGGGAGGCAAGAACAGTACATAGCGTAATTGTAATCGTTATTACAAAAGAGATACCAGGCTTTTTAAATTTTTTGGCGTTGTTCATAATTGCATTACGTGGTTATAGTTATTGGCAAATATACTATTTTGCCGTCATTAATACGACTTTATTTGATTTATTTACTATAACTTTGCATCGAAATTCTAAAAACAAATAAAAGATGTCAACTTACACTGAAGATGCCAGAAAGGTAACAACCCATCGTCTTGTTGAGATGAAGAGCCGAGGCGAGAAAATCGCTATGCTCACGTCTTATGACTTCTCAATGGCTAAGCTAATTGATGAAGCTGGAATAGATGTAATCCTTGTTGGTGATTCTGCCTCAAATGTAATGGCTGGTAATATAACCACACTGCCTATAACACTCGACCAAATGATATATCATGGTAAGTCGGTGATGCGAGCAGTAAAACGTGCTCTTGTTGTAGTTGATATGCCTTTTGGTTCATATCAAGGGAATCCTCTCGAAGCGTTATCATCGGCAATACGTATAATGAAAGAAACTCATGCCGATTGTGTGAAACTTGAAGGTGGTTCTGAAATACGTGAAAGCATAGAGAAGATACTTTGTGCGGGAATACCTGTTATGGGACATTTAGGATTAACACCACAATCAATTAATAAATTTGGTACATACGCTGTCCGCGCTCGTGAAGATGCCGAAGCCGAGAAGCTAATTGAAGATGCAAAACTTCTTGAGGAGATTGGTTGTTTTTCGCTTGTTCTTGAAAAAATACCAGCCGAACTTGCAACACGAGTTGCAAAAGAAATTTCAATACCAGTCATCGGTATTGGAGCAGGTGGAGGCGTTGATGGGCAAGTGCTTGTAATGCACGATATGCTTGGAATAAATAAAGGATTTTCACCTCGTTTCCTACGCCGATATGCCGATTTGAGCACTGTGATTAATGATGCCGTACAAAATTATATTGAAGATGTAAAGACAAACGACTTCCCTAATGAGAAGGAGCAATATTAATCATGAATATAACTACTAAAAGATAATTAAAAATGCACATTCGAGATATTGAAGGTGCATTTTTTAGATTTGTAGTGGTTTTTTTATCCCGTTTTGTGTATTATTCCTATCTTTGTGCGTAAGGTTGTTTTATGAAAGTAAAGATTGCGTATTTCTATAAAATTATGAATTATGAATCATATTGAAAACGTTGCTAAACGACTAAAAGGTCTCCGTGACGCTCTTGACTTATCAGTAACAGATATTTCTGTTGCATGTAATATTGATGAAGCTACATATAAGAGATATGAAGAAGGAAATAGTGATATTCCTGTAAGTTTCCTTCATAGGCTTGCTCACAAATACGGAGTAGAACTTACGGCTCTTCTTTTTGATGAAGAGCCTCGAATGAATAGCTATTTTGTTACCCGAAAGGGTAAGGGTGTGAGCGTTGAGCGAACAAAGGCTTATCGTTATCAATCATTGGCGGCAGGATTTGTTAATCGTGCTTTAGATCCTTTTATGGTGAGTGTTGAACCTAATGATGCACCTGTGCATCTTAATACCCACCCAGGACAAGAATTTAATTATGTAGTAGAGGGACGAATGGAATTTACTATTGGCGGAAATACTATAATTATGGAAGCTGGCGACAGTATAATGTTTGATGCTATGCGCCCACACGGTATGCGTGCTATTGACGACTCTCGTGTGAATTTTATAGCAATTATTTCATAGTTACGCCACCGCTTAAAGTTATAAAACAGATGTTAGAAAAATTTCTTGACCAGACAGAATTTGAGTCGTATGACGACTTTATGAAGAATTTCAAGATAAATGTACCCGACAATTTCAATTTCGGTTACGATGTCGTTGATGTGTGGGCTAAAACTCACCCCGATAAAAATGCGTTGCTTTGGACTAATGATAAAGGCGAAAAAATACAATTTTCTTTTGCCGATATTAAGCGTGAAAGCGATAAGACGGCTGCATTCTTTCAGTCACTTGGCATAGGTCGTGGAGACATGGTGATGCTCATTCTAAAGCGTAGATATCAATTTTGGTTTGCTATTACTGCTCTACACAAACTCGGAGCAACCGTAATACCAGCTACGCATCTACTTACCGAAAAAGATATTGTATATCGCGCCAAATCAGCCGAAATAAAGGCAATAGTTGCTGTTGGTGATGATGTGGTGCTTAATCACATTATTGCTGCACAACCAAAATGCCCATCTATAAAAAGTTATATATCAATAGGTCCAAATATTCCTGATGGGTGGCTTGATTTTAATAGAGGAATTGAAGAGGTCGCTCCATTTGTGCGCCCAGTTCACCCTAATGATAATGAAGATATTTCACTACTCTATTTTACATCAGGTACTACTGGTGAGCCAAAAATGGTGGCACACAATTTTAACTATCCGCTTGGGCACATCATCACAGGGTCATACTGGCATAATCTAAATGAAGATAGTCTTCATCTAACTCTTGCCGACACTGGTTGGGGAAAAGCCGTGTGGGGAAAATATTATGGACAGTGGATTGCTGGTGCAAATGTATTTGTATATGACTTTGATAAATTTGAACCAGTAGATGTCCTTCATATGATACATAATTATCATATCACATCATTTTGTGCTCCTCCAACGGTTTTCCGATTTTTGATACGAGAAGATCTCACTAAATTTGATATATCATCTTTAAAATATTGCACAATCGCTGGTGAGGCTCTTAATCCAAGCGTGTATGAAGAATGGTATCGACTCACTGGAATTAAATTAATGGAAGGTTTTGGACAGACCGAAACTACCCTTACCATTGCCACATATCCATTCATTGAGCCAAAACCAGGATCAATGGGTAAAAAAGGACCAGTATATGATATTGCTCTTATGACACCCGATGGACGTTGGGCTGAAGATGGTGAACAGGGAGAAATCGTTGTGCGTACTCACGGAAAACGTCCTCTTGGACTTTTCAAAGAATATTACCACGATCAAGAATTGACAAACAAAGCATTTCACGACGAAGTTTATTATACTGGAGATGTCGCTTGGCGTGACGAAGATGGATACTTCTGGTTTATAGGCCGTATTGATGATGTAATTAAGTCATCAGGATATCGTATAGGGCCATTTGAAGTAGAAAGTGCTTTAATGACGCACCCCGCAGTGGTTGAATGCGCTATAACTGGAGAACCCGATGAAATACGCGGTCAAGTAGTAAAGGCTACAATTGTCCTTTCGCAAGCATATAAAGGTAAAGAATCGCCCGAACTTATAAAAGAGATACAAAACCACGTTAAGCGCACAACTGCGCCATATAAATATCCACGAATAATTGAATTTGTAGAAGAATTGCCAAAGACAATAAGTGGCAAGATTCGTCGCGTAGAAATACGTAATAAGAAATAGAGAATGATTATGAAGCAGGCCGACTATAAAAGAATAGCAATCAAGATAGGCAGTAATGTGCTTGCTCGTCAAGATAATACACTCGATGTCACTCGGATGTCGAGTCTTGTCGACCAAGTGGCTGCTTTGCATAAGCGTGGCGTAGAAGTTATAATGATAACTTCGGGTGCGGTTGCTTCGGGGCGTAGTGAGCTAAAAGATATTGTTACGAAGTCCCTTGATTCTGTATCGGCACGCCAACTTTACTCTGCCGTAGGTCAAGCAAAGCTAATTAATCGTTATTATGAATTATTTCGTGAGCATGGAATTGCTTGTGGACAAATACTAACTACAAAGGAAAACTTTGCTACTCGTCAACATTATCTTAATCAGAAACATTGTATGGAGGTAATGCTTGAAAATGGTGTTATTCCTATTGTGAATGAGAATGATACGATTTCAGTAACTGAACTAATGTTTACCGATAATGATGAACTCTCAGGGCTAATTGCCTCGATGATGGATACCGATGCTCTTGTAATTCTTAGTAATATTGATGGCGTTTATGATGGTAATCCTGAGGAAAGCACCTCAAAGGTTATTCTTGATATTAAGCCTGAACATAAAATTGACTCATCAACATTTATTCAATCAGCGAAATCATCATGCGGTAGAGGTGGAATGGGAACAAAATATCGTATATCGCAAAAGGTTGCCGATGAGGGTATTGCGGTGGTAATTGCTAATGGGAAACGTGATAATATTTTACTTGATATTACTTCAAGAAAACGAACCGTTGCATTTACACTATTTCACGCCAACTCTCATCCCACGTCGAGTGTAAAAAAGTGGATTGCTCATAGCGAAGGGTTTGCCAAAGGTGAAATACACATCAACAAAGGGGCTTATGATGCTCTTGTCTCAAACCAAGCTACGAGTTTGCTATCGGTAGGTGTCACAAGAATTGACGGCGAATTTGAAAAAGATGATATTGTACGCATAATATCACCCGATGGAGAAGCATTTGCTGTTGGTCGCATAGCGTTTGATAGCAACAAAGCCAATGCGATGATTGGCACACAAGGAAGCAAGCCATTGATACATTATAACTATCTATATATTGATTAAAAAAGCCGACTATCTTACCGATAATCAGCTATTCATAGTCGGGGTGAGAAGACTCGAACTTCCGACCTCCACGTCCCGAACGTGGCACGCTACCAACTGTGCTACACCCCGTATTCCTAATGCTACTACAAAGATATAGATTTATATTTTAAGAGCGAAGTATATCAAAATATTTATTGTCACTTCACCGATTTGTGATTGATATACCAATATACTATACCTACAAATAATGCTCCTCCGATTATATTCCCTATTGTGGCTGGAATGAGATTTGAAACTATGAATTGATAAATACTTATATTTGCTCCTTCTAACATTCCTATTGGGATAAAAAACATATTGGCTATTGAGTGTTCATATCCGAGTGCTACAAAAGCCATTACTGGGAACCAGCAACCCAACATGCGTGCGCCAGCACTTGATGAACTTAGTCCAAGCCATATTGCAAGGCATACAAACCAGTTTGCTCCAATACCTTTTAATAGAACCACATGCCAGGGCATAGAAACCTTTGCTGTTGCAATATTTATCACGGCTTGATGATATGGCTCATTAGCCGTTAATCCGCACATATATACAAATAGTGTGGCAAAGAGTATTGCTCCAACAAAATTGCCGAAATACACAAGAATCCAATTTTTTATGACATCCCATGCCTTATATTTTTTATCGAGGAGTGAGGGCATCAATAGGGCATTATTGCCAGTAAAAAGCTCTGCGCCAAGGAATACTACAAGAATTAGTCCAAGCGGGAACATTGCGCCACTAAGTAGCCGTTGAAGTCCTGGATTATTGACTGTTAATTCAGGAAAGCCAAAGCCTATTATTACCGAAAGAATACCTCCAATAGCAATATATGCGCCTGCCAAAATAGAGAGTATGGCAAGTCGACCATACTCTCTATTTGAACATAAAATCTTATTAATTCCTATTGCAAATGTTTGTTTTAATACTTCGGTAGGACTATAAACACTCATAATGTTTTTTATTTTATTCCCAATGAACGAGCTATACCTGCGTATGATACAGTAAATCCAATTTGGCAACCTCTCAATCTTGGCATCGGCTTATCATATATTGCACGTCCTATGAAAGGAGTAAATCTTAATGTTGATGTATATTGTTCTCTGTGACCAGTAAGAAAGAATGGCGATTTACCCACTACGGTGTGGAAATGATAGTCAAAGTCGATAGCGGCATACCAGTTAAAATCACTAATTTCTGGCGATTCAGTATTTTTTAGCTTTAAATTGTTTGCGGCATCTGGTTCATAATTACCAACATTCCAGCCATAACTACTATAATAGCCACCAACACGAGGAGTTATAGAGAAATGCTTAGTTTCAAAAACACTATATCCAAGTGTTACTGCCACAGCAAGATAACTTGAATATGTGCCAATAGCCGTTTGATTTTCTATCCCTAAAACATTTTGGTTTATTATTCGAGGTTGTCCATAAGAAATATCAGCATTTAGCTTAATTCTATTATACCCCAGTCCAAGCCCTGCCGTGAAAGACCAGCTATTTCCAAAGGCATTATCTATTCCCGACGTTGGAAACAAAGCACCTGTTCCAAAGTATAATCCATAGGAGAAGGCTCCAGGAATAATCTCAGGTATTGGTGGGCGTTGTAGCTCATCAAGCTGTCGGCGTACATAATATTCCCATTCTTGGAGCTTGTGGTCATCGCTTCCTTTAATAGTTTGACTGTCAATGGCATCAATCTGTGTATTATACTGCTCTTTATAATCTTTTACTCGTTTATCAGCATCTATGCCTGTCATGCCTGTGTTTAAATCTGTTTGCAACCTACGACGGTAAAATTCTAAGAGGTCAAATTGTAATTGATTATATCTAAGGAGTTGCTCTGTGCATTTATCTGCGTTAGCAAATGATAGATTACAGTCCATTTGTGCTATAGCTTCCATGCTAATGTGCGTTTTGCCTTTTGTAATAACATGCTTAGGCTTTACTTCAAGAATTGTTTTCAGATACGAAGGCATATCTTGAATGACTGTTGTACCTTGGAAATCATTCCACGACAGCGGTCCATCACTCCAGTTTTTCACTGTATTTGTGGCTATTCCCATAAATGGTAATAGCATTAGTACTATGGATATAAGCTGTTTCATGAGTTTTGATTTTATAATTATTTCAAATTCTCTAATATGCGTTTCAGCACTACTTGAGCTGAGATTTCACGATTTGCTGCTTCTGGAATAACGAGCGATTTTACGCTCTCTATCACATCATCAGATACTATCATATTGCGCCTAACAGGAAGGCAGTGCATAAAAAAGGCATTGTTAGTAAGTGCCATTTTTTCGGACGTTATGGTCCAACTCCTATCTTTGTTAAGGACTTTCCCATAATTAGGCTCGGCATAGACTGCCCAATTTTTTGCGTAAACAAAATCGGCTCCTGCAAGTGCCTTATCTTGGTCATATTCAACCTTTGCGTTTCCAACAAATTCGGGTGCAAGTTCATAACCATGAGGGTGAGTAATAACAAAATCATAATCAGTGGCATTCATCCATTCCACAAATGAGTTTGGAACGGCTTGTGGCAATGCTTTGGGGTGTGGAGCCCATGAAAGAACAACCTTTGGACGCTCGCAAGTTTTATGTTCCTCAATCGTTATTAGGTCAGCAAAACTTTGTAGAGGGTGACGTGTAGCAGCTTCCATGCTAAATACGGGTCGCCCCGAATATTTTATAAATTGATTTATAATTACTTCTTCATAATCGTCATTTTTACTTTCAAATTGTGCAAATGAACGAACGCCGATTATGTCACAATAGCATCCCATTACAGGAATTGCCTCAAGTAAATGTTCTGGTTTATCTCCGTCCATTATAACGCCTCGCTCTGTTTCGAGTTTCCAAGCTCCTTGATTGACATCAAGAACGATAACATTCATGCCAAGATTCATAGCTGCCTTTTGAGTACTTAGTCGAGTGCGCAATGATGAGTTAAAGAATATCATCAACAAGGTTTTGTTAATTCCTAAATTCTTGTAATCAAAGCGATTAGCTTTAACTTCAAGCGCTTCGTTAACTGCATCTTTTAAGTTGCCTATATCATTTACGTTGATGAAATTTCTCATATCTATATTTTTGGGTTCAAGTTAATAATTAATACGGAATTATAGATTTAAAAAATGAATAAAAATCATTTTTATCCTATTTTTTTATCTAATTTGTCCATTACCATCGATGATGTATTTATATGTTGTAATTTCTGGCAGAGCCATAGGACCACGAGCATGAAGTTTTTGTGTCGAAATACCAATTTCAGCCCCAAAGCCAAATTGCCCGCCATCGGTAAATGCTGTTGAGATATTAGAATACACGCAGGCTGCATCAACCTCTTTGCTAAAACGCTTACAAGCATTGGCATCTTCAGCAATAATGCTTTCGCTGTGTTTTGATGAATATTTCGCTATATGTTCAAGTGCTTTATCGATATTGTCAACCGTTTTTAGCGACATTTTGTAATCGAGATATTCATGCCCCCAACTATCAGAAGTGGCATGCTCTAAAAATGGATATTTACCGTTGAGAGTATTATAAGAATCCCGGTCGGCGTAAATTATAACATTCTTTTCTGCCATTGGAGTCACAAGGGCTGGTAAATCAGCTAAACGGCTATTGTCAATGATTAGGCAATCAAGGGCATTGCACACACTCACTCGCCGTGTCTTAGCATTATTTACAATCGCTTTACCCTTTTCAATATCCCCTGAAGAGTGAAAATAGGTGTGGCATATTCCAGCGCCTGTTTCAATAACGGGCACACGAGAATTATCTCGAACATAGGATATTAGGCGAGAACTACCACGTGGAATTATAAGATCAACTTTACCTACGGCATTAAGCATTTCGGTAGTTGCATCGTGCGATGCTGGAAGGAGAATAGCACTATTTATATCAATCCCTTCTTCATCAAGGACTTTGTGTATTACATTTATTATTGCGAGATTTGAATTATGAGCGTCGGCACTTCCTTTTAGTATACAAGCATTACCACTCTTTAAACACAGTGAAAAAACATCAAATGTAACATTAGGGCGTGCTTCATATATAATACCAATTACTCCAAATGGGACACTAACTTTTCTTATTGTCATACCATTTGGACGAGTAACCTCACTAAGCGTCTTACCTAATGGAGATGGCAGTCTTGCAACATTGTGCATGTCAGACGCAATACCTGCAATGCGCTCTGCGGTAAGGCGAAGGCGGTCATATTTAGGGTCGCTCTTATCCATCTTCGCAAGGTCAATATTATTAGCTGCAATTATTGTGTCAGTAGCAATAATTGCTTCATCGGCAACACGATTTAAGACATTATTAATTTTATCCTCCATCAGAAGATTTAATTTGCGAGCTGCAATGCCAGCTTTGTCAAAAATCATTTGAAGTGCTCCGTCCATACTCTATTATTCTTTTTTCGATTCAATTATTATTCTCTATATTACTATAATATCCGCCATTTTTTGGCGCTCCACGAAATTCAATTATTTTATTTTCAGTTAGAATTTTTAAATAGCGTTCAACACTTCTTTGAGACAGTTTTAGTTGATTACTAATAGCCAAAGAGCGTATCCCATTGTTTGTTTTAATTAATTCCGCGATTCTTATCAGCTCTGCCTTCTTCTTACCTACGATGTTGTTAAATTTTACACCGCCACTATTTACACCGCCACTATTTACACCGCCACTATTTACACCGCCACTATCTTTGTTTGAAGGAGCATCTTTATAAGTAATTGAGAATACAAACTTTTCGGAATTATTAATCTCAATCTGAGACTTGTTATAGTATAGTGGAGCATATTTTATAATATTTTTCTTGCCTGATCCCAATTCTTCAACCCATCGCATTTCTCGAAATATTTTAGTTATTAATGGGTTTTTTGTATGTGTTTCCAATGTATCAATTGTGACATCACCTGTCTGCATTGGTTTTGTCCAATTCTCTGTAATAACTCTATCTGAGAAAATTAAAAATTTTGACGGAAAAGAATGGGTATATTCCCGATGGACAAGCATATTAGCTACTACTTCACGAAAAAGCATATTTCGCAAATCCAATCGATTGACGTTTTGAGTATCTAAAGCAAATTTATCAGGAAGATTACGTTTTACAAAAGTCATTAAACGAGAATATGATTCTATTAAATTACTACAAATAATATCTCGGTCATCATATCTAATATCAGGGTCAGATGCCTTTGGATTTAGATATTTGTTGTAGCTAAGATTACGAAAAACGGCATCCGTTCGATGAAACGGACAATAATTTAAAACCGTTGATTCTTTACCAAAAAGGAGGGCTGTTGCCAATATATATCCCTCTTTATTTTCCATTGTATCTCGCCGCCAAAAGCCTGTAGAATGAAGTAATTCTTCATTAGTCATTGATAGCCATGGATGATTGGTATCATATATAGCTACATGAGATCGTACTTTATTAAAAGTAGCCATATCTAAATCTTCAATTCTTAAATCAGGACATACGTTGTTCTCTGTTGAATTTTTCTGTTTACGTAAATAAAGGTTTTCTATTAAGTTATAATTATAACTAATATTATTGTCAGCATCACCTATACGATCATATATTTTATTTTTATAACGATGTACTTGCGGGCTCTCAGGTACACTTATAGAAACAATTTTTTTATTATCAATCTCAATAATTTTAGGAAGGAGGAAAACAGTTGGATAAAATAGCTCTCTGTTATTTAGAGTGTTTGTGAAATTCCTAAGCATATCTACGATACAATTATCATTGATTCCAAGTATCGTCCCTTTATCATTAACACCTATTAATATTTCTCCGCCATCTCGATTTAAGAAAGAGCATACAGTTTCATATACCGATGCAGAAATAGCATCGGTACATGACTTATACTCAATGGAGATATTCTCTCCGTTTGAAATTAATTGTCTTATATATTTATCTGTCATAGATATATTTAGTTCTGTCTATCTCAAAATATATCAATATTTTCAAGAGTCTTATTTTACTGTATATACTCGATATTCCCAAGGTGCAAGCGTTGTTGGAAATTTTTCGGCTTTCCCAGTAAAGATGTTTGTTGCCAAATCTTCCTCCTTAGGTTCCAAATCGGTATATTCTAATTTTACAGGCTTACCACTTAAATTTGTAAAGACATATATTCCGCCATCATCATTTGTACGTGAAAATATAAATGCTGATGGTGATACGGTATTATAGCGCATCATTGGTGCTCCTTCTATTCCTGCATTAAGAGCCGATTGTGAATGTTTAAGCTCATTCAACTTTTTGTAGAAATCAAAGAATTTGTTCTTTGTCCAATTTGGTGAAACATCTTTTTTGAAAAACTCAAATGCGTGATTCATTCCTGTTTCCTGCCCAGTATAGATAAGTGGCATGCCGGGAAGGGTATACGATAGTATTGCAAAAGTCTCAAGGCCTTTGCCGTAACGTTCCATTTCAGTTCCGTCCCATGAGTTGAGATCATGATTGGTAATCATGTTCATCATATATGTGTCTTTTACATAATCTTTGGCTTGAACGGCGAGCAACGAATCTATTGAAAGAGCTGTTTTTATTGGTGCTTTATCCTTTTTTGCTGCATGACGTTTATTTTCTCCTGAGGTAAGTGAAATCTCATTCATCAAGTCTTTCATTGGCCAATTATAATTCATATCAAATGCCTTTTTTACAAGGTCGGCTGCTGGAGACTCTGCAAGCATAAACACTGGTTTTATTGAATCAAGTGCTGGACGTACGTTATTCCAAAAGTCGGTTGGAACTTCTGATGCAACGTCACAACGATAGCCATCAATATCAACATCTTTTACCCAAAATTTGAGTGCATCAACCATTGCTGCACGCATATTTTTATTGGAATAGTCAAATTTATATACGTCGGTCCAGTCATAAGGTCCTACCATCTTGCCAAGAGAATCTTTTACATACCAGTCGGGGTGTTCTGCAACCCATTTATTGTCACAACCACTATGATTTGGAACCCAGTCAAGTATTACTTTAAATCCCATTT
The DNA here is from genome assembly GCA_036661515.1 of Muribaculaceae bacterium. Lineage (GTDB taxonomy): Bacteria > Bacteroidota > Bacteroidia > Bacteroidales > Muribaculaceae > HGM05232. The sequence continues at coordinate 17,361 of JAVWYO010000025.1, forward strand.
CATGAGCTTTCTTTACCATGCTTTTGAAATCTTCCATCGTGCCATAATCAGGATTTACGGCTTTATAGTCTTGCACTGCATAATAACTGCCAAGCTCTCCTTTGCGATTTAATTTCGATATGGGGTGTATTGGCATGAACCAAAGAATATCTACACCAAGCTCTTTTAAGCGTGGTAGATGCTCTTGAAATGCCTTTATAGTCCCATCTTTGGTGTATTGACGTAGGTTAACCTCATAGATTACGGCATTACGGCTCCATTCGGGGTGCTTTACTTGTGTTATAGTAGTGTCGATAGCTGTGGCTTCGGCAACATTTTTACTCTTCTGACCTCCGCAGGAGATACCTGCAGTCAGAAGAACACTACTAAGAGCGATACTTAATAACTTCTTCATGTGGTATAAATTTTAATTAAAAGGCAATAAATACTTATTTTGCTACTTTCTTTTTGCTTGTAGTAGCTCGCTTTGTTGTTTTCTTCGGAGCTTTTTTTGTCGTTGAGGCTTGTGATTCTATTAGTTGCTTGCAGGCTTCGAGAGTAAGAGTCTTTGGGTCGGTAGTCTTTGGAATTTTGTAGTTATTCTTTTTATATGATATATATACACCAAAACGTCCGTTTAAAACCTGCAATTCAGGCTCTTCGTCAAATGTTAGTACGATACGATTACTTTCTTCTATACGCTTTTTTGCTATAAGTTCGCAGGCTTCTTCAAGAGTAATACTCTGAGGGCTGTAATCTTTGGGAATAGATACAAATTTCCCTGAATGCTTCACGTATGGCCCAAATCGTCCGATAGCTACTGTTACCTCAGCATCTTCAAAGTCACCAAGATGACGTGGCATATCAAATAGTTTCAATGCTTCTTCAAGAGTGATTGTACTCACTGATTGCTCTTTAAGTAATGATGCAAAGTGTGGTTTCTCCTCTTCATCTGTACTTCCCAGTTGAACTAATGGTCCAAAACGACCAATTTTCACTGAAATTTCTTTTCCTGTCTTTGGGTCTTTACCGAGAATGCGTTCGCCAACTCTTCGTTCTAAGCGTAGATTAAGAATTTTCTCAACATCGGGGTGAAATAGGGTGTAAAACTTACCTATTTCATCATTCCAACGTATTTTACCTTCAGCTATTTCGTCAAATTGTCCTTCAATGTTAGCCGTGAAGTTATAATCCATAATTGATGGAAAATATTCTAATAAAAAGTCATTCACAACTACACCAATATCTGTTGGGATTAATTTCCCTTTATCTGAGCCAGTATTTTCTTTTTTATTCTTTGTGGCTATCTTGCCATTTTTGAGTTCAAGGATAGTGTATTGTCGTTCAACGCCTGCTTTTTCTCCTTTCTCTACATATTCCCTATTTTGAATAGTGGAGATGGTAGGTGCGTATGTTGATGGACGACCTATGCCTAATTCTTCCATTTTGCGCACGAGACTTGCTTCGGTGTATCGTGCTGGATATTGAGTGAAACGTTGTATTGCTGAGATATTTTGCGCTTTTAGTGTTTCGCCTGGGTGCATAGGCGGAAGCATGTTTGCTGTTTCGGTATTCTCAGTGTCGTCATCTGCCGATTCCATATAAACTTTTAGGAACCCGTCAAACTTGAGTACCTCGCCAGTTGCTGTAAATTTTTCATCTCTATTAGAGATTGTAATATCAACATTTGTTTTTTCAAGTAATGCACTACTCATTTGAGATGCAATTGTGCGCTTCCATATTAAGCTATATAGCTTCTTTTCTTGCGCTGTGCCTCCAACTTCATATTTGTTGATATATGTTGGCCTTATTGCCTCATGAGCTTCTTGTGCCCCCTTTGATTGGGTATGATATTGTCTAACTTTCAAATATTCTGCTCCAAGCGTTGATGTTACCTCTTGGCTAATTGTGCTTATTGCGAGGCTTGAAAGATTAACAGAGTCGGTACGCATATATGTGATATTTCCCGATTCATATAGTTTCTGTGCTACCATCATAGTTTGCGACACAGTAAACCCAAGTTTCCGTGAAGCCTCTTGTTGCAAAGTAGATGTTGTAAAAGGTGGGGCTGGCGATTTCTTTAAAGGTTTAACATTGACACTGCTAACGGTATAAATAGCCTTTGCACATGCCATAAGAAATTCGTTAGCTGCTTCAAGACTCTTTAAGCGCTTGCCAAGTTCTGCTTTTACAGGTATACTTTCACCTTCTTGAATAAATTCAGCGACTACTCTAAAAAATTCTTCGCTCACAAAGTTTGTTATCTCTTTCTCACGCTCCACAATCAATCTCACGGCAACACTTTGTACGCGTCCTGCCGACAATGCTGGCTTAATTTTTTTCCAAAGCACTGGTGATAATTCAAATCCCACAATGCGGTCAAGCACACGGCGTGCCTGCTGTGCGTCTACTCTATTTATATCTATATCGCGTGGATTTTCTATTGCACTAAGAATAGCTGTCTTTGTGATTTCGTGAAACACAATACGCTTAGTGTTTTCAGGCTTCAGCCCAAGTACTTCATAGAGGTGCCATGCAATAGCTTCCCCTTCGCGGTCCTCATCGGATGCGAGCCACACCATTTCGGCTCCCTTTGCTGCTTTCTTGAGATTTCTAACAAGTTCCTGCTTCTCGGTGGGGATTTCGTATATGGGGGTATAATCGTTTTCTAAGTCGATACTGAAGTCTTTTTTATGGAGATCACGAATGTGTCCGTAACTTGATAATACTTGAAAATCTTCTCCTAAAAATTTCTCAATAGTCTTCGCTTTTGCTGGTGACTCTACAATAACTAAATTCTTTGGCATGATAACTTAATGTGTTATGTTCCTAATATTCGGCGACAAAATTAGGCAAAAAACCGCTCTTTTACGCCTATATTATATTTTATTTATCTTTTGCCTCTATAAATAGCTATTTTATGGCACCTTTTCCTGCTACATTACTCTAATTTTAGTATTCTAAGACTACGTTATCAATCCACAGGGTCATTCCCACTGTGCCAATATAAGCTGTGCCACATCCCGATGATGCCATTATCATTAGGTGTGTTGGAATAGTATCGGCATCAGCCCAACCTTCTTCATATACTGGTACCATTTTCCCCTTGCTATTACGAGCATAGTAGGACGCTGATTTTGGAGTAAGTCCCATATATGAGCGATATTCAGGTCGCCCTGTGATATTACCATAATAGATAGGCATCTTATGATTATTTACCCAGTTTGGAGTCGTGTTTGTGTAGCGCTCGCGTCCTGTACCTACACGTTTTGCGTGAATCTGCCCTTTTGCATCTTCCCAGCGTTGTTGAAGAAAGAGATACACCTCAGCACTATCATGCCCTGCATAGGTCTTTTTACTACCAAAGCCACTCGAATACACACGAGGCCCATTTGGCGCAAAAACTTTATAATCATATACAAGATAGCTTGGACGTTTGGTGAACGGAACGCCCATTTCCATTTTGCTATAAGGATTCTTTGTGCTACTTATTGGCTCATTTACGCGACCAAGAAAGATACTACCCGATACAAGTACGTCCATATTAATTATGCCAAGTGCTTTTACGGTTTCCATGATTGTGCATAATTTAGCACAATAATTTCCTGCGGAGCGGGTATCTCTAAATACTGCATTGCTACCTTTGGTTACGCCCATTACTTTTGCCATCACATTTGACGTTGCCCAAGGCGAACCGCCCATGTTCACATAAGCTCTTCCATCGGTTATGGTTGTGTTTGGTCCTATTGCGTATAGGGTTTTTGTATTTCCGCCAATTACTGCCGATTCCTTTATTTGTCGAACTACCCAGCTATCAAAATCGCCAAACTTTAGTCGCTCTTGCGACGCCCCTTGTGCCATCATCACTGTAAGCATTAAGGTACAAATTGCAGATATTCTTTTCATTTTAAAATATGAATTATACATTTAATACATAATATCGCCACAAAGTTACACATTTATTCAAAATTTATACACATTTTAATTATCCTTCCAACCCTAAAACTTGGCATCTTTTTCTGATAATAGCTAAAATAAATTAAAACAGCTTATTAGCGGATAAGCTTTTTTATTAACTTTGTTGCTGATCTTTTTTTTATAACTAATCGTCTTTAATATTATGTTTGAGAGCTATATATTTAATATTTTCCTTTGGGTAATGGTTGCCATTGGCTTCATCGTTTTTATTGCATTACATTTTATTAATGCTGGATATGGAATGATGTATACACGTCGCTGGGGCATAGCCATTAACAATCGCATAGGGTGGGTCATAATGGAAGCGCCAGTGTTTATTATTATGGCATTTCTATGGTGGTTCTCCTCAAAGCGATTTGATATAGTACCTCTTATCTTTTTTATGATGTTTCAGTTGCATTATGTGCAGCGTTCATTTATATTTCCATTCCTTCTGAAAGGGAGAAATAAGATGCCTCTATCGATTATTCTAAGTGGGGTATTATTCAATATCCTCAACGCATTCATGCAAGGTGGCTGGATATTTTATGTATCAACTGCCGACAGATATCAACCCTCATGGCTCTTATCGCCTCAATTCATCATTGGGACAATAATATTCTTTGCAGGAATGGTAATAAATCTTCATAGCGACTACATCATTCGTCACCTGCGCAAGCCAAATGACACAGCTCATTATATACCAAAAGGCGGAATGTTTAGATATGTTTCTTCGGCAAATTATTTTGGCGAACTTCTTGAATGGATAGGCTTTGCAATCCTCACATGGTCATTTGCTGGAGCCGTATTTGCATGGTGGACTTTTGCAAATCTTGCACCACGTGCAAGAACGATTAATAAACATTATGCTAATGAATTTGGCGAAAAATTCACAAAGTTGCATCTCAAAAGCATAATCCCATTCATATATTAAATAGGCATAGGTTGGCTATTCTGTCCTTTCTCGAACCGTAGCTAAACCACCTGTGGCTGTTTCTTTATATAGGCTTGGTAGGTCGTGTCCCGTCTGTTTCATAACTTCCACTACTCTATCAAAACTCACAGAATGCCGCCCGTCTGAGAATGTTGCATATAGATTAGCATCAAGTGCACGAGCTGCGGCATAGGCATTTCGTTCTATACATGGAATTTGTACAAGTCCGCAAACGGGGTCGCATGTGAGTCCAAGGTGATGTTCAAGTCCCATTTCGGCCGCATATTCAATTTGTGCAGGAGTGCCACCGAAAAGTTGGCAAGCGGCTGCAGCCGCCATTGCACAAGCAACGCCAACTTCTCCCTGACAACCAACTTCAGCACCTGAAATAGATGCATTAGTCTTTACAATGTTGCCAAATAATCCTGCCGTAGCTAAAGCACGGCATATTCTTATTTCACTAAAATCACGTGTTACAAATAAATGATAAAGCACCGCAGGAAGTACTCCACATGAGCCACAAGTAGGAGCGGTGACAATGCGTCCTCCCGCAGCATTTTCTTCAGAAGAGGCAAGAGCATAAGAATATACAAGCCCACGACTTTTTAGGGCATCAACATATCCCTTTGCACGTACATAGTAGCTAACAGCCTTGCGCCTAACGCCAAGTTCTCCAGGTAATGCTCCTTCTCCCTCAAGGCCTCGATTTATAGCATCTTTCATTACACCCCATACCTGCTTTAGGTAATCCCAAATTTCTTTACCTTCACATTCTTCCACATATTCCCAATAAGTGCGCCCAGTGCGTTCACACCACACCTGAATATCTTTTATAGTACTCATTTCATATACGTGCACAGTTGAACTATCACTATTTTCATCTGCAAGATTGCCACCTCCAATTGAATAGATTATCCATTCATCGATTTGCTTTCCAGCACTGTTAAAAGCACGAAACATCATGCCATTAGGGTGAAATGGCAAAAATATCTTTGGTTCCCATAAAATCTTAGTAGGTGCATGTGATTGAAGGACATCAAGAATTGCGACATCGGTCATGTGCCCTTTACCTGTTGCCGCGAGCGACCCATATAGAGTAACTTCAAAGCTACCGACATTGTTGTGACGTTGCAAAAACTGTTCTGCGGCTCGTCTTGGTGCCATCGTGTGGCTACTTGATGGCCCATTCCCTATTTTGTAAAGTTCACGAAGTGATTCCATGTTATGTTATTATATAAAAGGATATAAAAAGGGCAACCAAAAAAGGTATTCTCCTCTTTGAGCTGCCCTCTGAAAAGGTTTCTAAACAGTTTTTCTTAATTAGCTGGCTTAGCAGGTGTAGCAGCAGGAGCTGGTGCTTTTGTAGCAGGAGTTGTAGTTGCTGCTTTCTCGGTAGGGAAAGCTGTCGTAGTTTGCTCTGTTTGTGGCACTGCTTTTTTAATTTTGCTACCTTGTACAAGATCACGAGGAGCAACAAAAGCTGAAAGGATACTAAGCACGCATATTACAAGAGCAAGTGTCCAAGTTGCTTTTTCAACGAAATCGGTAGTTTTACGAACTCCCATGATTTGGTTAGAACCTGAAAAATTAGAGGCAAGACCTCCTCCCTTAGATTTCTGTATAAGAACTACGCCAACCAAAAGGATAGCTGAGATAAGAATGAGGATTGTTAAGATCGTGTACATATCTAAATTTATTTTTTAAATTTCTCGTTTATAATCAATTTTTCTAAAAAACGTATTTGGTCTGCAAAGTAAATACTTTTTTCTGGAAATTTCAAACTTATGTTTCTTATAATGTCCAATGCCTTAGAATATTTACATTGTTTGATGTATATTTTAGCTAAACTTTCGCTAAGCATTGAGTCGTCAACCTCCTTAGGAGCCTCTATTGGTTCAGTTTGGAGCTCTTTCTCTTCAATTTCGGGGGGCTCAACGGGTAAAACAGGGAAATGCCCTTGTTGTTCTTTGCTCTTTGCTATGAATTTGTTTATAAGAATATCATTTTGCGACATTGACGCATCGTCATCGAGTTCGAGCGGGGTAGGTGTACTTTTCTCTTCTTCTTTGGCAAGTAATTGTGCGTAGTCGGGAGTTGGGTTAAATATTAGCTTATTGAGTATTTCAACTTCTTTTTCGTCTGAAGAGCCATATTTATCAAGGAAATTATCAATAGTAGAATATGTATCGGGGGTAATTGTATTCTCTTCATTGGGATAGAAAGAAGTAAAACGAGCTGCATCTTCACCTATTATAGAATATAATGTATTACGATCGGGCGATGTTATGGCTATTCGAGCTATCATATTATTGCGTTCATCGTCATTCATTTGATCTCGATGTCGCATGAAATATAATATCTCAGGTAGTACAAAGTAGGGATATTCTTTGCCCACTTTCTCAATCCATTCACGGTCAATAGGAGCCGAAATGTTATCAATGAGATTAATTATAGTTTGTACTGCCGTCATGATATATAATAATTTAGAATAAATGGGGTATTACCAATTTCCTAATGTTGCATTAAAGATTAAATCAACAAGTTCATCGCATATTTGATTACATAGTTCATCTTGGACATCGGTGAGGAGTTCAGTGCTTGTGAAGTCTTTATAAGCCGAGAATGTCTGGTCTACATCTTGTGCAGGTTCCTTGCTATTCATATATTTTACTCTCACAGTAATGGTTAAGCGCGTTTTTGAAGCATAAGCATCTTCAGTTACAGCTTGTGGCGATAAACTATAACCCGTGATTTCCCCTTCCATTCTCAAATCGGAGTTATTTGAATCAATTGTTTGCAAGCGTGTTTGACGTGTAACCATATTTATCAACTTGTTTTCAAAAGTTTGCTGCAATGGAGGGTAAACGAGAGCGGCACGAATAGGAAAATTAGATATAGAAATAGTTTTATATATGTTATAGTCAAGCGTAGCCCCATTGAACTTGTAGCTAATAGTACAAGCCTGCGAAATAATTATTACGGCAACAAATACAAGGAAGCGTTTATACATTTCTTTTATTTTGAGTGGAATTTATTATTAATCTCTTTTTTATTCGAGGTCGTATTCTTTAATCTTGCGATAAAGAGTACGCTCAGATATGTGCAATTCTTTTGCAGTCTGCTTTCGCTTGCCACAGTTTCGTTCGAGAGACCGTCTTATTGTTTCACGTTCTGTGTCTTCGAGAGTCATAGCAGGCTTTTGCGGAAGGTCACTAATCTTTTCATTACTGCCACAGCCTCCAATGCGCTCGGAATTATACGTAGGATATTTTACGAGAGAGTGTGAAACTGGCTCATCTGGCTCATCAGCATTAACTTCTTCGGCACGAGTATCTATGTGAGTTGTGGCATGTGCAGGGATATCATCTTCAATTGTTGCACGTAATTCATCAATCTCCTTTTGCATGCGAAATATCATTTTGAATAGCATCTCACGTTCTTGCGTGTAATTATATACAGGTGCAGATGTTACTGCTGGCTTGTACTCGGTACTATATTGAGGAAGATAGGATTTGATGGTGTCACCGTCCACTTTTTTCCCTGCTTCAAAGAGCGAAATTTGCTCAATCACATTTTTTAATTGACGCACATTACCCGGCCATCGATAGCCCAAGAGGACTTCGCGTGCGGTGTCAATAAATTCAACCACAGGAGTGCGATATTTTTCAGTAAAGTCACTCACAAATTTTCGAGTGAGTAAAAGTATATCAGCACCACGATTACGTAGCGGTGGGACTTCGATGCTTACTGTCGATAGTCGATAATATAAGTCTTCACGAAATTTACCCTCAGAAACTGCTCTTAGCATATTCATATTAGTAGCTGCAACGACTCTAATATTTGCTTTTTGCACATCAGATGAACCTACTTTTATAAATTCCCCATTTTCAAGCACGCGGAGTAACCGAGCTTGGGTAGTTAAAGGCAGTTCGGCCACTTCATCAAGAAATATTGTTCCACCATCGGCTTCCTCAAAATATCCTTTTCTTGAAGAGATAGCTCCTGTAAATGAGCCTTTCTCATGGCCGAATAGCTCCGAATCAATAGTTCCCTCAGGTATAGCACCACAATTTACAGCAATATATTTGCTATGTTTACGAGGACTGAATGCATGAATAATTTTAGGAAAAAACTCTTTACCCGAACCACTTTCTCCCGTGATAAGCACCGATTGGTCGTAAGGCGCAACTTGCATAGCACGGCTCACTGCAAAAATAAGAGCAGGAGCATTTCCAATTATTGAAAATCGTTGCTTTATTTGCAGTATTTCGGGTGATATAGATGTGTCTATTTCCATTTTCTCATTGAATAAGTGCGTTGCTTTAAAAATTCCCCAAGTTCTTCTACCGATGTATATTTAGCTTGTTCTGCGGTAGAAACTGGATCGCCGACTGAAATGTGGAAAGTTTTTCCTTTTTTCAAAAATACTTCAGCAGGCAGGCGCAAGGTACGAAGTTTCCAGCTAATAGTACCAAGTATATTGAACCAAGTACTATTGTGTCCATGAAAATATATAGGTACTACTGGTACATCAAGTTGCTGAATAAGTCGAATTATTGTTGGTTGCCATTGCCTATCTTGAATGCGTAGTCCCGAATTTATTTTAGAAACAGCTCCAGCAGGGAAAAATCCAATAGGATTCCCTCCTTTCACATGAAGCATGGCTTCACGGATTCCCGACATTGTTATAGCCCTTTTAGCAGGATTATTTGACGCAAGAGGATCCACAGAAATAAAATTAGGGCGCATGGCAGAAATATGATTTAGAAACATATTTACCATCACTTTGAAAGTAGGTCGATGCTTAGTGACTATATGCAACAAAATGATACCATCTAATGCACCAAAAGGGTGATTAGATACTGTGATAAATGCACCCGAACGAAGCTCATCAAACACCTTTTCATTATCAATGCGCGTAGATATTTGTAATTCTTTCAAAATTCCTTCAACAAATTCTGGACCAGGCGTGTCGCAGTTGTGGTCATGCAAAGCATTCACTTTGTCGAGTGAAAAGAATTTAAGTAGCCAATTCACCAACTTGACCTTTCCATTAAAAAAAGGGACTATCTTGCGAAAATCGTCATAGTCGAGTACAGTACGTTTTATTGTCTTTTCTTCCATAAAGTTCAAAATCTTATACAGATACACATTATGTGCAAAGTATCAGACAAAATTACAAAATTCTCTATTAAGAGCAAAATGATTTTGAAACTGAAGCAAATAAAAATTTATTTTGCCAATATTAGTCCAAATACAAAAATAAATATTAAAAAGAAAGCTATATAAATAATGATTAGATATTTTTAAGTATCTATGCTAATAAATGGCATTATTGGGGGCTATTTTTGAGTCGCTTAAGGGTGCGTTGCAGGGTGGCGAGCGTTGCTCGCTTTATGG
>JAVWYO010000026.1:0-12606 GCA_036661515.1 Muribaculaceae bacterium
ATGTCATAATGATGAACGTAATAGAAGTTTAGCGTAAAGGTACAAAAAAATAAATGTTTCTTTAGTGGTGTATATTTAAATAAGTGTTATATTTATATTTTGAAAACAATCATTAGTTTAATAACGTTTTAATATCAGTAATAGACAAACAAGATGGCAACATTAAAAATCGGGACAGATTGGTGGACCTCTCCAACGACCAGTGAATCGGGTAAGTTAATCATGGTGACAGGTCGTAGTGACATGAATGCTGTAATATCTACTGGTAAATTCAATGATAGAGTAGAAATTACATGGAAATATGAAGGCGATGACACAGGAATGCCAGATTTTGATACCTCGACATTAATGGAGAAGGTACAATTGGCTATTGAAGATGTCTTTGATAAAGATCCCATTGCTGTAATGACAGGTATATACACTGGCGATGGGGAGCGCAATTGGGTGCTTTACACGCGAAGTCTAACGATATTTGAGCGTAAATTTAATGAAGCACTTGCTTCGTTTGACTTATTGCCCATAGCTCTATATGTTGAAAAAGACCCTCAATGGAATGAGTATAGAGAGATGCGTGAGCAGTCAGAGATAATGCGTGGTGAATAGATAATAGCGTCTTAAATTCTAAAATATTATGAGCAAAATCTGGTTGTGGATTTTAATCGCTGTAATATTCGGTATTATAGCAGGAATTGTTTTTAATTATTCTGCAAAGAGTGAGAGCGAGAACGATGATGATGGTGAAGACACCAATCGAAGTCATATATTACTCACAATCCTTGTATTTAGCGTTATCGGGTTTCTAATAGTGTGGCTCGTATCCGCAATGATGGATTGGACAATATAGGCATGAACCAAATAGAGAAGCCCCTCAAAATCAAAGATTATGAGGGGCTTGTCGTACTCGGAGCGGGACTTGAACCCGCACAGCCGCAATGGCCAAAGGATTTTAAGTCCTTCGTGTCTACCATTCCACCATCCGAGCAACTCTATGCCTTTGTTGGTAAACATTTGTTCCTTAAAAGCGGTGCAAAGATAAATCATTCTTTTCGCTTTTGCAAATATTTTGTGATGCTTCGCCTCTAAAATTTGATATTTTTTTAGAAACCGTTTTCAAAATAGTTTTTATCGGCTTATGTAGTAGCCCCCTAATTGAGCATGGTAGGCATGATACTTTTGCATTCCATATTTATATTCTACAGCTTTGCCCGATAGCGGTGTGCCTTGTCCCTCGCAGACGTTGTAATGAGAGCCACATTTTGGGCATACGGCTTCATTTGTCGTCTTGTCGATACTTACTCTTATATTGCTCTTTGCCTCGACAGGGCAGGCAAGATCATAGGCGAGTGGTGCGTTGTAGTCGCCCGTGTCGGCATCAAAGCCCGAAATTAATAAAATTCCGCCATACCCAGTAAATGTAGCGGCTGTATATGAATAGTTACCTGGAACGCCCTCGCTTTTTATAAATATTCGATATTCTCCATAGCTATGCACTCCGTAGGTGTTCCAAAGTCCATCGTTGTTTAACTCAATATTTACAGCAACGCCAGGAATGCGCTGATTGTCAATCTTCTCGCATGAACTTGTGATTAACATCATCGTAATAGCAAATATTATCAGAGGTATCTTCATTATTTTAAGATGTTATTTATTGCTGATAGTTCGGCATCGCTAAATTGCTTTCCATTGATAGATGCAATGCTGTCTTTTAGCTGATTTAATGTTCGAGGTCCGATAATAACAGAAGTCACGCCATTTTTTGCAAGTATCCATGCCGTAGCCATCTGTGCTAACGTCTGGTTGCGTTCTAAGGCTATTTCATTTAGCTGTTTCACCTTATTAATTAATTCAGGAGGAATGCTATCCTTTGTGAGATAATGTCCAAGAGCGACGCGAGAATCGGCAGGAATGCCGTTTATATATTTATTAGTGAGTATCCCTTGAGCTATAGGAGAGAATGCTGTGATGCCAACACCATTGTCAATCAACGTTTCCATGTGTCCTTTTTCCATGTCGCGAACGAGCATGTTATATTTTCCTTGATATATAAGGCATGGTACTCCAGCATCTTTAAGATAGGATAAGCTATATTTTAGCTTGTCGAGAGGATAATTAGACAATCCGATGTACAATGCTTTTCCTTGTCGAACGATATCGATGAGTCCTTGCAACGTTTCTTCAAGAGGTGTGTCGGAATCATAACGGTGTGAATAAAAAATATCTACGTAATCGAGTCCCATGCGTTGAAGAGATTCGTCAATACTCGTCATTAGCATTTTGCGAGACGACCCCATTCCATTAGGTCCTGCCCACATATTATATCCAGCCTTAGTGGTAATAATCATTTCATGACGATAAGGGCGAAAATTTTCACGGTACATCTTACCGAAAGTTTCCTCTGCACTACCAAAAGGAGGTCCATAATTATTAGCAAGGTCAAAACAGAAAATGCCGTTATCGAGAGCATATTTCATTTTTCCAAGTGATTCGGTATAGGGATTTATACCACCAAAGTTGAACCAAAATCCAAGAGAAAGTTCTGGAAGAGAAAGCCCCGAATTTCCACATTTGCGATATTGCATTCTGCCGTCATATCTGTTTTCATCAGCCTTATAAGGTTCGGTGAACGCTATTGTTGTTGCCATAAATTACGGTTTAAGGAGTGAATTAAAAGCCTTATGATAAGTTTTGAAATCAAATTCGTTAAGAGTCTTAGCATATAGGTCTTCAATCTTGTCATTACACAAGTTTCCGATAGAGCCTTCATGAGTGTGATGTACCTCTTTACAAGGCTTGAAATTTCCAGCTTCAATATCGAGCCCCACTTTCTTGTATGCGTCACGAAAAGGCATTCCATTTGTAGTCAATCGGTTAACTTCTTCGACCGAGAACATCAATTTATATCGGTCATCATCGATAATTGAAGTGTTTACTTTTATTTGAGCAATCATGCTATTTACCATAGATAGAATACTCTTAATCTCGTCAAATGCAGGTAGAAAAGCCTCCTTTATTATTTGCAAATCGCGGAAATATCCCGAAGGTAGGTTGTTAGTAATAAGTGTTATTTGATATGATAAAGATTGCAATTTATTGCATTTGGCGCGTGTCAGTTCAAATACGTCGGGATTCTTCTTGTGAGGCATTATAGATGAGCCGGTAGTAAATTCGTCAGATAGTTTTATAAATCCAAAATTCTGAGAGCTGAACAAGCAGGCATCGTAAGCGAGTTTTGAAATCGTTCCAGCAATACCTCCAATAGCATTAGCAACAATTCGCTCGGTCTTTCCACGTCCCATTTGTGCATGAACTACGTTATAATCTACTGAATCAAAACCAAGAAGATTAGAGGTCATCGTACGATTTAGTGGAAAAGATGAGCCGTACCCAGCTGCTGAACCGAGCGGATTGCGATTAGTGACATCGTAAGCAGCTCGCATCACCATAAGGTCATCAACAAGGGCTTCGGCGTAAGCTCCAAACCAAAGTCCAAAAGACGAGGGCATAGCTACTTGCAGATGCGTGTATCCTGGCATAATGATGTCGCTATATCTATTAGATTGAGCAATAAGAGTGTTGAAAAGTGTTGTCATTGCCGAGATTACAGATTCAATCTCGGAGCGTATAAATAGTCGCATATCGACGAGAACTTGGTCGTTTCGAGAGCGTCCAGAATGGATTTTCTTTCCGATGTCACCAAGTTTACGTGTTAGCATTAGTTCTACTTGCGAGTGAACATCTTCTACGCCAGGCTCAATAATGAACTTGCCGAGTTTAATGTTGGCATAAATATTTCTTAATTCGGCAGATAGTTGTGCCAACTCCGATGTCGACAGTAGATTTATGCTTTGTAGCATGGCTATATGTGCCAAAGAGCCCAAGACATCGTAAGGCGCAAGATACATATCCATTTCGGTGTCTCGCCCAACGGTGTATTGTTCTACATCATGATTTACTTTAACCGATTTCTCCCAAAGTTTTGATGCCATATCGTTGTTATATATTTATGAAAAATTTACTCGAAAATAGTCTCAAATCTATTCCGAAATAAATTAAAACAGCTTATAATAATGTTTCCTCACTATGATGCAAGGAAACACTTTTTAGACTAATATAATGCCAGCTACCTATTAAAGGTCTCTAATCTTATCGTCAGTTGTAGCTTCGTTAGGTGCTTCTTCAGTTGTAGATTCAGTAACGTCATCGTTGTTGTCGTCAATGACATCTTCTACCTCTTTTTTAGCGTCTTGCTCGCTTTGTTCCATTATCTCATCGGAGCGAGAAGTCCACGCACGTTTACCAAAAATCTTTTCTACATCTTCGGCAAATATTACTTCTCTTGAAAGTAAAACTTCCGTAAGTGTTTTATGTCCTTCAGCGTGCTTAGATAGTATCTCTTTAGCTCTTTCATATTGTTCTGCAATAATACGAGAAACTTCTTCATCTATAATCTTAGAGCGTTCCTCACTATAAGGCTTAGTAAAACCGTAATTTTGTCCTGTAGAATCGTAGTATGATAAATTAGGGATACGTTCACTCATGCCAAAATATACTACCATTGCATAAGCTTGCTTAGTAACTCTTTCAAGATCATTAGCGGCACCAGTTGAGATTCGTCCTAAGAATAATTCTTCGGCAGCACGTCCTCCAAGTGTTGCGCACATCTCATCGAGAAGAGCCTGTGTGGTTGTTATCTGACGCTCTTCGGGAAGATACCAAGCAGCTCCAAGAGCTTTACCGCGAGGCACAATAGTTACTTTTACGAGAGGGTTAGCCCATTCTAAGTGCCAGCTAAGAGAGGCATGTCCAGCTTCGTGAATAGCAATTGATTGACGTTCGCCGAGAGTTGTAATTTTAGAGCGCTTTTCAAGACCTCCAATAATTCTATCTACCGCGTCCATAAAATCTTGTTTTTGGACTACTTTTTTCTTATGTCGAGCAGCAATTAATGCAGCTTCGTTACACACATTAGCTATATCGGCACCAGAGAATCCCGGTGTCTGACGAGCTAACGTATCAACATCAAGACTATCATCGGTCTTAATCTTTCTTAGATGTACATAGAATATGGCTTTGCGGTCGGGAAGGTCGGGAAGATCTACATATATTTGACGGTCGAATCGACCAGCACGTAATAGCGCTTTGTCGAGAATATCGGCACGGTTAGTAGCAGCGAGAATAATTACTCCACTGTTAGCCCCAAATCCGTCCATTTCGGTCAATAATTGATTAAGTGTATTTTCACGTTCATCATTTGCCCCCATATTAGGATTTTTCCCTCTTGCACGTCCAACGGCATCAATTTCATCGATAAATACAATACAAGGAGCTTTTTCCTTTGCTTGTTTGAATAGGTCACGTACACGTGATGCACCAACACCCACAAACATCTCCACGAAATCGGAACCCGAAAGAGAGAAAAAAGGTACATTAGCTTCACCTGCAACCGCCTTAGCTAATAGCGTCTTTCCTGTTCCTGGAGGGCCTACAAGAAGAGCACCTTTAGGTATTCGTCCACCCAGGTCGGTATATATTTGCGGACTTTTTAGAAATTCCACAATCTCTTCGACTTCTGTTTTTGCTTCAGAAAGTCCCGCTACATCTTTAAAAGTAGTCTTTCCTAATCCGTCTTTATCAAATAGCTGAGCTTTTGTTTTTCCAACATTGAACACGCCACCAGCGCCACCACCACCGTCGCGATTAGACATCTTCTTCATGATGACAAACCAAAAAACGATAAGGAGTATAATAGGTCCAAACGACCATAATAGGCTACTATAATCGCTACCTTTCTCATATTTCACATCGCCTTTGAACACACCCGATGCTCGCCAATTATCGATTTCCTTTTCCATTGCATCAGAAGAGGGTATGTTGGCTGAAACTTTAGCGTCTACACCACTACCAGCGGTAAATTCATTTTTATGAAATGCTTTAGTCGCCATAGAGTCGGTTAAGAACCCCTCGACCTTGCTTTTATCATAAACAATCATCTTCTTTACGCCACCTTTCTTAACGTATTGACCAAATTGCGTCCAACTTATCTCTTTATTAATAGAGTTGTCTTGAACGTAATATAATCCAACGAGGACTATCCCAATAATGGCATACATCCAATACATATTAAACTTAAGACCGCCGTGACCTGATTTTTTCACTTTATCGCCCATCTGTTATAAATTAAGAGTTTCTAATCAATCCAAATCAGGAATATTCTTAATAACTGCATCGTTCCATAATTGTTCGAGATTATAATATTCTCTGGATTCTGGTAAAAATATATGCACATAAACCGTGCCATAATCTATTACTATCCATTCAGAATTTTTATAGCCATCATAGTTATAGGGTTTTAGCCCTGTCTGTTTTTGTACATATTCTCTCACGCTGTCAGCAATTGCTGTCACATGCATAGTTGAGCTACCCGATGCAATAACGAAATCTTGGGTTGATGCACCTTCAATATTACTAAGATCAACAGTAGTTATACTCTTCCCTTTAACTTCTTGAATTCCTTCTATAATGGTCTTTATTAGACATTCCTTTTCAATCATCTGTTTTTATTATAATTATATGTGCAAAGATAGTGCAAATGAGAGCAATATGAAAATGAAATTTTATTTTTATTTTCAATATTGCTGAGTGACTTTATTTTATTACTTTTGTCGCTGTTATACATATGAGTTGCTATTCTGAATATTTGAGCAGTTAAGCAGTTAATTAAAGAGTACTATATATGGCATTAAAAAAAGATAATAACAAAAATAGTAAGCATATAATAAAGATTATGTGGGCTTCTTTTTGCATTATAACAAGTTTTCTTATTATAATGTTTTTACTTATTTATAATGGAATTATTGGCTACATGCCCCCCGTAGAGGAGCTAAAAAATCCAACTGATAAGTTTGCAACTGTCATTTATACCGCAGATGGAGAAGAAATGGGGCGATTCTATCAAAGCAAAGGCAATCGCGTGTATGTAGATTTTGATGATATGTCACAGCACATGGTAGATGCACTTATAGCGACCGAAGATGTAAGATATGAAGACCATTCGGGTATAGATATGAGAGCCTTGTCGCGAGCTGTAATAAAGCGAGGCATTTTTCGTCAAAAAAATGCAGGAGGAGGTAGTACAATCACGCAGCAGCTTGCCAAACAATTGTATTCGCCATCATCAGAAAATATAATAGAACGTGCAATACAGAAGCCAGTGGAATGGGTGATTGCCGTGAAACTTGAACGGTATTATACTAAAGATGAGATTATTAAGATGTATTTTAATCAATTTGATTTTCTTAATAATGCCGTAGGTATAAAATCGGCTGCTTATGTATATTTTGGAAAAACGCCCAAAGACCTATCGATAGAGGAATCGGCAACCCTTGTAGGAATGGTTAAGAATCCAGCTTATTTTAACCCAGTTCGGCACTTAGAGCGAACCCGTGAACGCCGGAATGTAGTATTTGAACAGATGTATAAGGCCGACATGATAACATCTGAAGAACTCGACTCATTAAAGCAACTGCCACTTACATTACATTATCATAAAGTTGACCATAAAGATGGTCTTGCACCATATTTCCGCGAAGAGCTACGCCACATGCTCACTGCTAAAAATCCAGAGCGGGGTGATTATCCAAGTTGGGATAAGCAGGGATATGTAGATGATTCTATTGCATGGGCAACCAATCCATTATATGGGTGGGTTGAGAAAAATCCTAAGCCAGATGGTAGTAGATATAATATCTATACAGATGGCCTAAAAATCCATACCACGATTGATTCACGAATGCAACGATATGCAGAAGATGCGGTAAAATCGCATCTTAGCAAGACCTTGCAGCCACAATTTTTTAGAGAAAAAAGGCGAGTAAAAGGAGCACCATATACGAGTAATCGTACGGAATTATCGGCTGTGCAGCTTAAGAACCTAATAAATAGGGCTATGAAGCAAAGCGACCGATATAGAATAATGAAACAAGGAGGGGTGTCGGAAAGCGAAATAAAGAAGGTATTCAACACACCAACAGATATGCGTGTATTTACGTATGATGGAGGCACTGATACTGTGATGTCGCCCATGGACTCAATCTTATATAATAAGCACTTTTTGCGTGCTGGATTTATGTCAATGGACCCCATTACAGGATATGTAAAAGCGTATGTTGGAGGACCCAATTTCACATTTTTCCAATATGATATGGTGTCGCAAGGTCGCCGGCAGATAGGTTCTACTATTAAGCCATTCCTATATACCTATGCAATGGAAGAGGGATATACACCATGTGACCAATTCCTTAATGCCCAACCCACAATAATGGATGAGAATGGTATTCCATGGTCTCCACGAAATTCTGGAGGAGGAAGAGTAGGGCAAATGGTTGATATTCGCTGGGCTTTAACAAATTCAAATAACTGGGTCTCGGCACGCTTGATGGAAAAGTTGTCGCCAACGACATTAGTCAGAACGATGCACAATTTTGGTATAACAAATTATCTCGATCCAGTAGTGTCATTGTGTCTTGGACCATGTGATGTGTCGGTGAAAGAAATGGTTGGAGCTTATACCGCTTATGCCAATAAAGGAATGCGAGTAGATCCTATATTAGTATCGCGTATTACTGATAATCAAGGTAATATTATAAGTGAATTTACCCCACAGCACACTGAAGTGATAAGTGAAGAAGCATACTATAAGATACTATCGATATTAACCAATGTGGTAGATTCTGGTACTGGTAATCGACTACGTCGCCCCCCGTATAATATAACAGCAGAAATGGGAGGAAAGACAGGTACTACAAACTTCAATGCCGATGGTTGGTTTATGGGATTTACGCCACAATTAGTGTCGGGTGTGTGGGTAGGTGGTGATGAGCGATATATCCATTTCAATGGAATGGCTTATGGTCAAGGTGCATCTATGGCACTTCCAATATATGGATTATTTATGAAAAAAGTATATTCTGATCCACAATTACCCTATTCACAGAAGGCAAAATTTGTGTATCCATCAGATTTTAATCCATGCTATAAAGAGTTTTATGAAGGAACAAGTAGTGAGCCTGCTGCTGAGGAATCGATAGAAGGAGTATTTGATTAATCAAAGTCTATCTCAAGGCAACGTCTATCGGGTAAGAAGGCATATAGACGTTGGCAATGTGAGAGTTACTAAAAATGAGCGAAAATAGTTGTGCAAATTTTGTCGCATAGCGCAAATATTGTATAACTTTGTACGTGGACTGAAAAACTTGGAAAAGTAATTATACTAATGATAAAGCTAAAAAAAGGTTTAAACTTAAATCTTTTGGGTAGCGCTACTGCCTCAAAAATTGACATAAATTGCCCTTCAACGTGTGCGATTATTCCTGACGATTTTAATGGCGTTACACCAAAACTTGATGTAAAAGAGGGAGATATAATACCAGCCGGAACGCCTCTTTACCATGATAAAGATATTCCGGACATAAAGGTTACTTCTCCAATATCTGGGAAAGTAAGCCAGATAATACGAGGCGAACGACGTAAAATCGAATCAATCGTTATATGTGAGCAAGAGAAAATGCCTCCTGTCAGTCATGATGTGTCAAAAGTAGATGCAACTTCTATTAAATCGGTTTTACTTTCATCGGGATTGTGGGCTTTTATGCGTCAACGTCCTTATGATATAGTGCCTAATCCCTTAAAGGCACCCAGAGATATTTTTGTTACAGCATTTGACTCTGCACCTTTAGCTCCCGATTTTGCTCTTCTGTTGCAAGGAAAAGAGAATTATCTTGAAAAAGGGGTAGCAGTGCTATCACAGCTCACGACAGGAAAAGTGTATATTGGAGTTCCTTACACAATGCCTTTGGCAATAAAAGGAGCTGTAATAACTGCATTTGATGGACCGCACCCAGCGGGAAATGTTGGTGTTCAAATAGCAAATATAAAGCCGGTGAATAAAGGTGAGGTTATATGGACTCTTGATGCCATAACGCTTGTCCGCATCGGAGAGCTGTTTACAACAGGGATAGTTCCTTATACTTGCGAAGTAGCGATTACGGGGTCAGAAATAGTAACGCCAAAGTATATCAAGACAACGATAGGTGCACCAATTAGTGCTTTATTAGATAATAATATAAAAAGTAGCGATAATGTGCAGCGTATAATATCGGGTAATGTGCTCACAGGCTATAAAGTAGATAAGGATAGCTTTCTGAGATTTCCATATAGGCAAATAACCGTAATACCTGACCTCGAACATAAAGATGAATTTATGGGGTGGGCATCTATAAGTCCAAAAAAATATAGCTTGTCACATTCATTTACTAATTGGCTATTTTCACGAAATAAGCCAAATAAATTTGATGCGCGCATTAATGGCGGTAAACGCGCCATAATAATGGCAGGAGAATATGACAAGATGCTTCCGATGGACATCTATGCTGAATTTTTGATAAAGTCGATTATAGCATTTGATATTGACAAAATGGAGCAACTGGGTATATATGAAATTGCGCCAGAGGATTTTGCATTGTGCGAGTTTGCCGATACGTCTAAGCTTGAATTACAACAAATAGTGCGAGATGGCCTTGATAAGTTTCGTAAAGAGATGAATTAAAAATAAACAACAATAAAAGTGAAGTTCATAAAACAATATATAGATAAAGTAAAGCCAAAATTCATGCCTGGAGGTAAGTTTTCGGCATTACAATCGGTGTTTGAAGGATTTGAAACATTCTTATTTACACCTAATACAACATCGCAAAGCGGAGTACATATTCACGATAGTATTGACACAAAGCGGACAATGATTGTTGTTATTGTAGCGCTTCTTCCCGCATTACTCTTTGGAATGTTTAATGTAGGCTATCAGCATTATTTATCGATAGGTAGTGCCGTTGATAGTAGTATGTATTTAGAACTGTTTCTCTATGGTTTTTTGGCTATGCTACCACGTATAGTAGTATCTTATGCCGTAGGACTTGGGATAGAATTTGTTGCAGCGCAACTTCGGCATCATGAGATTCAAGAAGGCTTTTTAGTGTCGGGAATGCTTATCCCCATGATTTGTCCAATAGATACACCGCTTTGGATGATTGCCGTAGCCACAGCCTTCTCGGTAATATTTGCTAAGGAAGTCTTTGGAGGAACTGGCATGAATATATTCAATGTTGCATTAATAACGCGAGCATTTTTATTCTTTGCCTATCCAGCCAAGATGTCGGGCGATGTCGTATTTGTGTCGCAAGCACCTATATTTGGACTTGGAGAAGGAACTGTTGTTGATGCCTTTTCTGGTGCAACACCACTTGGTCAAGTAGCTACCACGTCGCATGGTGCATTATCGATTACAAATATCGTTGGCGATCCTATAACTACGTGGGACACGTTTATAGGCCTCATTCCGGGTTCGGTAGGAGAGACATCTACGCTGTGTATCCTAATAGGTGCAGCAATATTGCTATTTACAGGTATGGCATCGTGGCGAATTATGCTATCGGTGTTTGCTGGTGGATTATTTATGGGATTTGTAGCAAACTATTTTGGAACGCCAACTTATCCAGCGTCGGCATTAACGCCAATAGATCAAATCTGTCTTGGAGGATTTGCATTTGCCGCAGTATTTATGGCCACAGATCCAGTAACAGGGGCACGCACGAATATTGGGAAATATATCTATGGCTTTCTTATAGGAGTTGTTGCCATATTAATAAGAGTGTATAATAACGGTTATCCAGAAGGAGCAATGCTTGCAGTGCTATTAATGAATGCATTTGCGCCACTCATAGACTATTGTGTTGTAGAGTTTAATATTCGTCGTCGTCAAAACCGTTTAAAAGTGCAATAATATCATGAATAAGCAAAGTAATACTTATACAATAATATATTCGGCAGTGATGGTGGTCATTGTAGGCACCGTCCTTGCATTTACTTATCTTGCCTTGAAACCATTGCAAGATAAGAATATAGCTACCGATAAAATGAAGCAAATTTTGAGCTCTGTACATATATCTACAACTCCCGATGATATTTTATCGACATATTCTAAGTATATCATTGAATCATATACAATAGATAGCCTAAACAATAGAATTGATGTGAAAGCATTTGATGTAAATATAGCCAGTCAATCAAAAATATCAGGAGAAAAGCGTCAACTTCCCGTATTTGTGTGCAGGCTCGATGATGGTTCTTTGAAATATATTTTGCCAACTTATGGTGCTGGATTATGGGGCCCTATATGGGGATATGTTGCTATTGATGCCAATGGTGATACCGTTTATGGTGCCTATTTTGCCCATCAAGGCGAAACTCCAGGACTTGGAGCCGAAATTGACAAGCCCGTGTTTCAAGGTCAATTTAGGAATCTCAATCTTTTCAAAGAAGGGGAGTTTAAGTCAATAGCAGTAGAAAAGAAAGGTCAGAAACCAGTTGACGGAGCCGATTACGTAGATGCTGTATCTGGTGGGACAATAACAAGTAAAGGGGTGCAATCGATGCTTGCGCATAGCCTTCGTTCCTATAATATATTTTTAAAATCGCTTCAAAAAGCACCATTAAAATAATATCGAAATGTTACTATCAAAAAATAATAAAGGTATATTATTTAATCCTTTTTCA
>JAVWYO010000026.1:12616-27112 GCA_036661515.1 Muribaculaceae bacterium
TAATAGTACAGATACTCGGAATCTGTTCTGTGCTTGCCGTAACGGCAAAACTTGAACCAGCACTTGTGATGGGAATTTCGGTCACGGCGGTATTAGCGTTTTCCAATGTTACAATATCATTGATAAGAAATACAATTCCTAATAGTATTCGCATAATCGTCCAGTTGGTTGTTGTAGCAGCCCTTGTGATAATTGTAGACCAAATCCTAAAGGCGTATGCCTATGAAGTGAGTAAGCAATTGTCGGTATTTATTGGATTAATAATAACGAATTGTATCTTAATGGGTCGTCTTGAAGCCTTTGCATTAAGTAATAAGCCATGGGCATCGTTCTTAGATGGAATAGGAAATGGACTTGGCTACGCAATAATTCTTGTAATCGTAGGCTTTTTTAGAGAAATACTTGGTAGTGGAACGTTACTCGGATTTAAAGTAGTTCCACAGTTCATTTATGATTTAGGATATGAGAATAATGGTTTAATGATACTCCCACCAATGGCTTTAATAACAGTAGCTTGCATAATATGGGTGCATCGTAGTTCACATAAAGATTTACAAGAAAAATAATGCTTTAAAAAGCTTTTAATAATGGAAAATTTGAATTTGTTTATCCGCTCGATTTTTATCGACAATATGATATTTGCATATTTCCTTGGAATGTGTTCATTTCTTGCAGTGTCGAAGAATGTGAAGACCGCTTTTGGTCTTGGAATAGCCGTAACATTTATGTTGGTTGTTACCACGCCTTTAAATTACCTACTTGAGATGTATGTCCTTCGAGCAGGAGCTTTATCGTGGCTTAGCGAAGAATTTGCAACGGTTGATTTGAGTTTTTTGAGTTTAATAATGTTTATTGCAGTTATTGCGTCAGTTACCCAGCTTGTAGAGATGGCAGTAGAGAAGTTTTCGCCAGCACTTTACTCGTCACTGGGTATATTCTTACCACTTATTGCGGTGAATTGTGCCATACTTGGTTGCTCACTATTTATGCAACAACGCGATCTTGGTTCAACGTGGGCTGCTACCATATATGGTGCTGGTTCGGGTATTGGCTGGTTGATTGCCATTATAGGAATTGCAGCTATTAGAGAGAAACTTTCATATTCCAATATTCCTGCTCCACTACGAGGCGTAGGTATTGCCTTTATAATAACAGGACTAATGGGAATAGCTTTTATGAGCTTTCTCGGCATAAAAATTTAATATAACAAAGAAGAGATGACCCTTTTATTAGATATTCAATCATTTACGATACTTACAAGCGCAGTAATATTTTTAATTGTTACATTGTTGCTTGTAATAATTCTTATTGTCGCTAAGCATTTTCTTGTTCCGTCGGGGATTGTAAAAATTACAATAAATAAAGATAAAGAGATTTCAACCGAAATGGGCGATTCGCTGTTATCAACACTTGCCCAGAATGAAGTGTATCTACCATCGGCATGTGGTGGTGGCGGTAGTTGTGCTCAATGCCGCGTGAGAGTGGTTGAAGGCGGTGGCGATATATTACCGACAGAAACTGTTCATTTTTCGCGTAAAGAGCAACAGGCACATTGGCGACTTGGTTGTCAAGTAAAAGTGAAAGGCAATCTTGGAATCTTAATACCCGAATCAATACTTGGTATAAAGAAATGGGAATGTGAAGTAGTTTCAAATAATAACGTAGCAACATTTATCAAAGAATTTGTTGTAAGACTTCCAGCAGGAGAGCATCTTAGTTTTATGCCTGGTAGCTATTGTCAAATCGATATTCCAGAATATTCTATTAAATATGCTGATTTTAAGATCGATGAGAAGTTTCATAAAGACTGGAATAACTTTAAGATGTGGGACTTGACTGTTGCTAATAAAGAAACTACCATAAGAGCATATTCAATGGCTAATTATCCCGAAGAGGGTGATATTATAAAACTCAATGTGCGCATAGCTACTCCTCCATTTGACCGAGTGAATGGTGGCTTTATTAATGTGCCCGCAGGGATAGCCTCATCTTATATATTTTCACTTCAAGCAGGAGATAAAGTGATGCTATCGGCTCCTTATGGCGATTTCTTCCCCATCTTAGATACTAAAAATGAGATGCTTTATATAGGTGGTGGTGCTGGCATGGCACCTCTTCGTGCGCATTTAATGTATCTACTTCGCACACTTGGAACTCGCGATCGCAAAATCTCGTTTTGGTATGGTGCACGTTCAAAGGCAGAGATATTCTATGAAGAAGATTTTAGAGCGTTAGAAAAAGAATATCCAAATTTCTCATTTCATATAGCCCTTAGTGATGCCCAGCCAGAGGATAACTGGACAGGATTTACAGGATTTATTCATAATGTTATTTATGATCAATATTTATCGAAGCATGATGCTCCCGAAGATATTGAATACTATATGTGTGGACCTGGTCCGATGAGTAAAGCGGCAGAAAATATGCTTTATAATCTTGGAGTGCCGTTAGAAAGCATACGCTACGATAACTTTGGTGCATAGCACAAAAAAATGGTGAAATTCAGTTGATTGAATTTCACCATTTTTTAATATCTACAAAGGCATTGCCTTATAAACGCTTGATAGTTGGTTAGGAACTAATAATCCATAAACGGTGAGTGAATAAGAATTAAAATTAGGTTCCACAGTAGCCATAGCTTGGTTACTGTCTTTAATAAGTGTAATCCTAACATTAGCAGATATTGCTATTCCTATAACACTCATAGTCATGGTTATATTTCCACGCTTATCGGTCTTATATTTTATATTAGAGGCATTCCCTTCTACCGTAATTCCGCCAAGTCCGTTATATCCCATTCTGCCACCTTGAGCAAATGCCAGTTGTACCATAGCTTTGCCATTAGATACAGATATGAAATTAGTATTTGATTGAGTGTGTACACTTACACCATTTTTGAATGTTACACGTTCGGCTTCGAGGACAAAATTCTGTTCATTTAATCCAATCTTGGCGTTATTAAAGTTTATAGAATCAATAAGAGCATTCAATCTCTTTTCTCGTTCTTTCTTTTGCTTCTTAGTTTCGGTAGTTTGTTCTTTTGTTTTTTTGTCACTTATTTGCTGTGCATTTACCATATAGCAAATGCAGCTAATTAATATAATAGTCAAGATTGCTTTTTTCATAATGCGTATCTTTATTAGTGAATTTTGTGTTGCAAATATAAGTAAATTTGTATCAACTACTATTTAAAAGGAGAAAATGATTAAATTTGTTCATTATTAGATTAAAACATGGCAAAATTACTTACGTTGCGTCTTACTTATGTGCAGAAACTAACATTAGTTTTTAGCTTATTTGTGCTTTTTTTGATACTGACAGCTATCATAAGCTCTCTAATTGCATCTATTATTCCGATGGAGAATACTACTTTCGTTAAGGTTACTATGATGGTTCAAGATATACTTGTGTTTGTTGTGCCTGCCGCAATAACCGCAGTATTTATAACTGCTACACCAATATCATTTCTGCGACTAAATAAAAAGCCAACGTGGCAAGCAATCGTTGGAGTTCTTATTATCTTTATAGTTGCCACTCCAGTGCTTAACGTAATAGTGTCGTGGAATGAATCGGTTACGCTACCTGAGTCGATGAAGGGTGTTGAGCAATGGGCGAGAGAAAGTGAGCAGATGGCTAAAATGCTAACCGACTCATTACTAAAAGACATGAGTATAATAGATTTTAGTGTATTAATATTGTTGGTCGGTGTGTTAACAGGCTTTAGCGAAGAGCTGTTTTTTAGGGGGCTACTTCAGCGCATATTCTTGTCACGCCCAATGAATGCTCATTTAGCAATATGGCTTGCAGCATTTATATTTAGTGCTTTGCACTTCCAGTTTTTTGGATTTGTTCCACGTCTATTACTTGGAGCATTCTTTGGATACCTTTTGATGTGGACTGGTTCACTATGGGTTCCTATAATAGCACATATGATTAATAATTCGGGTGTAGTAATAGTGCAATATCTCACTCAACATAAAATCATAGCTGTTGACGTTGATACGATAGGCACCACATCAGATAGCCTTATAATAGCCATAGCAAGTGCCATTATTACGATATGTGCAGTCTACTATTTCTTTAAGAATACAAAAAGGGTTGAATAAATTATATTATTCAACCCTTTTAGATATGTCATTTTATTTCTTGTTAGAAAGGAAGATCGTCGTTATCATTTGCTGAAGGAGCAAAATCGGCAGGAGGTGGAGGCATTGTCCCAGCATCAGGTGCACCAACAGTGGTAGCTGCACCGTTTTCTTTCTCAGCTTTCCAACCTCGAATGCTTGTGTACCATTTTCCATTAAATTCACGGCTTTCGATGTCGAAGCTAATAGTAACAGTTTCACCAATATTAAGAGGATATTGATCAACTCGTTCACCAAAGAAGTCAAACATAACTTTCTTAGGATATGCATCTTGCGTTTCAAGAACATATTCTTGCTTTTTCCAAGCATTACCTGCTTTAGAAGTTCCACTCACTGGATCAAGCGCTTGTATAATTTTCCCTTTTACTTCCATCTAAATATAAAGTTTTTATTATTGTTATTATATTAAGATACAAAAATATAAAATCATTATCTCATAACCAATTTATCTAATGACTTTATGTGAAAATTAAATTAAAAGCTCAGCATATGGAAATAAATAGTGGAGCCTTTGATGTATTAGGTTTTTTGTGTAATTTTGTAATCCATTATAAAAATTCATCTCATAGAAAACAACAAATTGAAGATAATATTATGAACTTAAAAAGCAAATTCTTAGGCATATTACTTATGTCTTTGTTCGCGATATGCAATGTGAGTTGTAGTAAGGATAGTGACACTGCTAATACAGGGTATCATTTGAAACTTTCTAAAAGTTCATGCGAAGTGGTGCAGGCCCTTAGTTCTTCCGTAGAGCTAACAGCCCATGAAAATACTACGTTGGATATTAAGAATACAGATTTAATTGACGCTATTTATACTTGGGAATTTGGTAGCAATAAGTCTAAAATAGAAATTATAGGGAAGCAGAAAGGTGAAACTGATATAGTAATTACCGACCATGAAACTGGAGAAACGGCTACGCTAAAGGTGGAAGTGACTGAATATCCAATGCCTCGTCTTGGTGTAGATAAACTGAAAGGGAATATTTTTGATATTATGACCTTTCATCTCTATTATGAAAATTCACAGTCAATAAATGCCAATAAACTTTCGGGTATATGTGATTCAATCGTTTGGACTGCCGAAGGATTAAATGGTAGTTTTCGAGTGTTTGAAAAAATAGATGGCGGGGTAGGTAGTAAGTTGACTTTGAAATGGGGGCACTGCTTCATGTATCCTGGCGAGTATAAAACGTACTTGACAGCATGGAAGGACAATAAGGCAATCTTCTTTCACCAACTCGATATTTCGGTTACCGATGGCAAGGATTTTCTTGCCTATAACTGGAATGACATAACGAAAGACTCCCAAGCTTGGGATTCCTATATAGATGTACTTAAAAGTAGCCCCGTATTGATTACCTCAGACGGTATTAATGGTACAGTCCCGTTTGTTGAGGTGAGGCTTTTTGGTGGAGATTTTGCTAAAAGCTATCAGGCTCTTTTTGACTATTTCAGCAAGCTCTATTCAGCGCCAACGTATGAGACAGGAACTGGTAAGCAGATGTGGAAACTGTATGACGAACTGTTTTCAGAACAAAAGGAATATCCTAATGCTTACCCATATGCCATTTGGGTGACGAAGCGTGCCAATATGGTTTTATTATTATTTGATGACTCGATGGAATATCCTGCATATATAGTCTATGCTGAACCAAATAGACAATGAGAAAAGAGGCTATCATAAAATAAAGATTATGATAGCCTCTTAATTGTTATATAAGTTCTACTTAGTTATTTTCGGGACGAAGTTTGCGTACAACTTCTCCTGTTCTCCACATTTCGCTTTCGTGAAGAGATTTTAATTCAGCATCTAATTTTTCGCGATAGTCAGGTTTGCTATTTGTATCAATAGAGCGTTGAGCTTCGTTACCTTTAGCAACTTCAGAATATAGCTTTTCAAATACAGGCTTTGCAGCATCGTGGAAAGGAACCATCCAATCTAATGCTCCACGTTGTGCAGTTGTTGAGCAATTTGCATACATCCAGTCCATACCGTTTTCTGCAAATAGAGGCATTAAAGATTGAGTAAGTTCTTCAACTGTTTCATTGAATGCTTCTGAAGGGTTGTGTCCGTTTTCGCGAAGTGTTTCATATTGAGCAAGAAGAAGTCCTTGTATTGCTCCCATGAGAGTACCACGTTCACCTGTAAGGTCGGAATAGACTTCTTTTTTAAATGTTGTTTCAAATAGATATCCCGAACCTACACCAATACCAAGAGCGATTACACGTTCTTGAGCATGTCCCGTAGCATCTTGGAATAGTGCGTAACTTGAATTAAGTCCGCGTCCTTGAAGAAACATTCTGCGAAGAGAAGTACCAGAGCCCTTTGGCGCAATAAGTATTACGTCAACGTCGGCAGGAGGAACTATGCCAGTTCTTTCATTGTATGTAATAGCAAATCCATGAGAGAAATAGAGGGCTTTGCCAGGTGTAAGATGTTTCTTTATAGTAGGCCACACTTCGATTTGTGCCGCATCTGATAAAAGATATTGAATAATAGTTCCACGTTTAGCGGCTTCTTCAATATCAAATAAAGTTTCACCAGGAACCCAGCCATCGGCAACTGCTTTATCCCAAGTTTTTCCACCTTTGCGTTGACCAACGATTACATTAAAACCATTATCACGAAGGTTCATACTTTGTCCAGGACCTTGAACACCATAACCGATTACTGCGATTGTTTCGTTCTTTAATACTTCTCTTGCTTTTTCCAATGGAAATTCTTCGCGGGTTACAACGTTTTCTACAACACCGCCAAAATTCATTTTTGCCATAATCTTCTAATATTTTAGATTTATAAATATATTATTTATTTTGTTATTTATAGTTCTCTTCGCAAAACGATATTCTTGCTCGACACAGACTTTCGCCATCGTAAATAATCTCTGATGTGGAGTCGAGTGTGGAGTCGTTAATTTTTAAATTTACTTCCATGTCGTATTTGCATTCTTTTATAAAAGCTACTTCAAATCGTCTTATTTCATGAGTATCAAAGAAATCGAGATTCCATTGATTGAGTAATAATTCTACGTATCGCACGCTATTTACGTGTCGATTGAAATCAATATCTGTTACTCTAAATCGATATTTCGAT
This sequence comes from Muribaculaceae bacterium, assembly GCA_036661515.1. GTDB lineage: Bacteria > Bacteroidota > Bacteroidia > Bacteroidales > Muribaculaceae > HGM05232. Next base: position 19,861 of record JAVWYO010000026.1, read on the forward strand.
TCACGATTGCTATCAACAGGTCGTAGCTTTGATTGTTTGTCAATAGGACATTCTCTATCGGATATATTATTGATAATATAGCTAAACTTTGAGATGTCAACACTTTCTCGTGTCGTGCTATTGATTACTACCCACACCGTGCGAGCATATCCTATTTCATTACCAGCGTCATCGCTAATTGCAAAATTGCGCTGAGAGAAGTGTCGATTATAAGCCTCGACCCATGTAGTGAGTGTGTAATGCTCATTTACGCGAGGATATCTTTTCATTTCGATTGTTACGCGAGAAAGTACCCAAGCCTCATTGTTTGTAATTAATGTAGCATAACCGACACCCCAACTATTGGCATGTTCGGTGGCAACTTCGATAATCTTCGATACCAACATTGTCACTGGTATGTGTTGCTGCGCGTTGCAGTCGCCAGGCATTAGGAAAAAAGTGTGTGAATATTCTTTTACTTGTTCTCCCATTGTATTTTTTCTTTTCTTTGCGCTTGTTCGTCAATAAACATCGTTACATACTCTTGTGGCGATTTTGTTACAGCAACCCTTCCGCTACGCACAAATTGTCGAATGTCGTAAGTCTTTAATTCAGCAAATAGGGCTTCTGTTTCTTCGGAATGTCCAGTTTTCTCAATAACAGTGTATTCGCGAGTTATTTCAAGGATTCGAGCATTGTGGCGACGTATGATGGCTTCAAGGTTTTGTTCATTAAGAAGTTCATCTGTTGGCACTTTGTATAATGCAATTTCTTGATACACAAGCTCATCATCGTTATAATAGAATGATTTTAGTACATCAATGCGTTTCTCAATCTGTTTTACCAACTTTTCAATAGTTTCTTTATCGCTATATGCGGTAATGGTGAATTTGTGAACACCCTTTATTGATGATGGTGATACCGATAGGCTTTCAATATTCAATTTTCTTCGTGTGAAGATAATGGAAATCTGATTTAAAAGACCAACTCTGTTTTCAGAAAAAACTGTTACAGTATATAATATATTCTCCATAATGGGATATTCTAATCGTGTTTATATTTTTCGTCGGCAGTAAGTAGAATGTTTGTCATTTCTCCGCCAGCAGGAATCATAGGGAATACCATTCCATAAGTGTCAATATTTACGTTTAGTATATATGACCCCTTATATTTAATCATACGATTTATAGCATCGTCTATTTCTTCGCGTGTCTCAACATTCTCAGCAGCTATGCCATAAGCGTTAGCAAGCATTACAAAATTAGGATTGGTCATTGGCGTTTCACTGTAACGTTCATTGAAGAATAACTGTTGCCATTGTCGCACCATTCCAAGAAAATTATTGTTAAGAATTATGATTTTTATATCTATGCCATATTGCAATATTACGCCAAGCTCCTCTACTGTCATTTGTATTCCTCCATCACCAGTAAAAAAGCATACTGTGCGACTTGGCGCGCCAATTTTTGCACCTATTGCGGCAGGTAGTCCAAAGCCCATAGTTCCGAGTCCGCCCGAAGTGACGATACTCTTTGGCTGGTTGTATTTGAAGTATCGAGAAGAAAGCATTTGATTTTGCCCTACGTCTGTTACGAGTATTGCATCGTTGTTTGTAGCTTGTGATACTTTATAAGCCACTTCACCCATATTTATTGGTCCAGATGTTGGAAATACTTCTTTATTGATGACTTTTTCTAATTCGGCTTCTTCGCAAGGAGTAAAAGATGCAATCCAATCGCTATGATTATTTTTATTAACAAGAGGCGTTAGCAATTTTATTACGTCGCGTGCATCGCCATGAATAGATGCGAAAGTCTTTACATTTTTATCAAATTCTGATTCGTCAATATCAATATGCACAATTTTAGCTTGCTTAGCATATTTTTTTGCGTCTCCAGTTACTCTATCATCAAATCTCATACCTATTGCAATGAGTAAATCGCAATCAAGCGTGTGATAGTTAGGTCCTATGTTTCCGTGCATTCCAAGTAGCCCTTTATAAAGTGGGTGATTTGTAGGAATGGTAGATAAGCCTAATAGTGTGTTAACAACAGGAATGTCTGCTTTTTCGGCAAGAGCGATAAGCTCCTTTTCGGCACCTGAAATCATAACTCCATGTCCCGAAATAATCATAGGGCGCTTTGCCGAGTTGATGAGTTGGGCTACGGTTGCTACGTTATCTTTGTTAATTTCTGGGCGTGGAATATAGCTACGAATATATTTACATTTCTTATAGTTCCAATCCATAAGTCCAACTTGTGCGTTTTTTGCAAAGTCAAGGACTACAGGACCAGGTCGCCCTGTTGATGCTATGTAAAAAGCTCTTGCTACAGCCCATGGAATATCTTCGGCATTACGAATCTGATAGCTCCATTTAGTTACTGGTTGAGTGATACCTATCACATCGGTTTCTTGAAAAGCATCAGTTCCAAGATAAGCTCCAGATATTTGACCGGTGATAACTACCAAAGGAGTGCTATCCATCATTGCATCAGAAATTCCCGTTATCACATTTGTAGCACCGGGTCCCGAAGTAACTATGACAACGCCAGTCTTTCCCGATACTCGTGCATATCCTTGCGCTGCATGCGTTGCGCCTTGTTCATGACGTACAAGAATGTGTCTAAGCTCCTCTCGATAATCATATAGACAGTCAAAGACAGGTATTATAGCACCTCCGGGGTATCCGAATATAGTATCTGCTCCTTCAGCTATTAGCGCTTTTATTAAAGCCTCTGCACCTGTAATCTGGTTACTCATATCTGTATATTGTTATTTGCTATTTAAATATCATATTTTTTATTCTCTTACTCCACCTTTATCGGCAGATGTAACCATTGAGGCATAGGCTTTAAGAGCTTTTGATATAATTCTATTTCGAGAAATAGGAGTGAAAGCATCTTTGCCCCGTGCTTCTTCTTTTGCACGGCGAATAGCTAAGGCATCGTCACTTATCTCAACATTTATTGTGCGTTGAGGGATATTGATGTCTATAATATCGCCAGTTTTCACAAGTCCAATATTTCCACCAGCGGCAGCTTCAGGCGAAATATGTCCAATTGATAGCCCTGATGTTCCACCAGAAAAACGTCCATCGGTAATTAATGCACATTGTTTTCCCAAATGTTTTGATTTAATATAAGATGTGGGATATAGCATTTCTTGCATTCCTGGTCCCCCCTTAGGCCCTTCATGTGTTATTACAACAACATCGCCAGGAAGTATTTCATCGCGAAGGATTCCATCTACTGCATCGTCTTGTGATTCATATACCTTTGCTGTACCACGAAAATGGAAAATGCTTTCGTCAACACCAGCCGTTTTTACGACACAACCATCTTTTGCAATATTTCCATAAAGTACGGCGATTCCGCCATCTTTTACGTAAGCATTATCATAATTGCGTATGCACCCAGTTGTGCGGTCGGTATCGAGAGTTTTATATTGTGAATTTTGCGAACCAAGTTTCAAGTTTATTTTGCCAGCAGCTGCAGATTTCCAAATGTTTTCGGCTTCAACATCAAATAGTCTTCCTTCGGGTGAATATTTTTCAATTGCTTCAGCAAGAGTTAATCCATCAACTCGTTTTAATGAAGTGTTTATAAGTCCTTGTTTAGAAAGCATATTCATTATCGACATAATGCCTCCTGCACGATTTACGTCCTCTATATGATATTTTGAATTTGGAGATACCTTGCATAATACTGGCGTTTTTCTTGACAGAGCGTCAATATCTTTCATTGTGAAGTCGGCTTCGGCTTCATGTGCTATTGCAAGAAGATGAAGGACAGTATTTGTACTTCCACCCATTGCTATATCGAGTGTCATAGCATTAAGCATAGCTTCTCTTGTGGCAATACTTCGAGGAAGGACGCTTGAGTCTTCGTTATTATAATAAGCCTCACAATTTAGTACAATTTGCTTTGCAGCTTTGCGAAATAATTCTTTGCGAAGAGCGTGTGTAGCAACGATAGTTCCATTACCTGGTAGAGCAAGTCCAATTGCTTCATTTAAGCAATTCATGGAATTAGCGGTAAACATTCCAGAGCAAGAGCCACATGTAGGGCAACTTGCTTTTTCGAGTTTGTTGATATATTCATCGTCAATGCTATCGTCGGCAGCATCAATCATCACGTCTATTAAGTCGAGTGCTCGGTTATCGAGATGCCCAGCTTCCATAGGTCCACCCGAAACAAATATAGTAGGAATATTAAGTCGCATTGATGCCATAAGCATTCCTGGCGTAATTTTGTCGCAATTGCTAATGCACACCATAGCATCGGCACGATGAGCATTTACCATATATTCGATACTGTCGGCAATAAGGTCACGCGATGGGAGAGAATATAACATTCCGTCGTGTCCCATAGCTATGCCATCATCAATAGCTATTGTATTAAATTCGGCTGCAAAACAACCAAGTTTTTCGATTTCATCTTTTACAAATTGTCCTATTTCATGAAGATGAGTGTGACCCGGAACAAATTGAGTGAATGAATTAACAATAGCAATCACAGGTTTGCCAAATTGTTGTTCTTTCATTCCATTTGCACGCCATAATGCACGTGCGCCTGCCATTCTTCGACCTTGTGTGCTAACGTTGCTTCTCAATTGAAATGCCATTGTATTTAATCTCCTATTATTTATAAAACAAAAACCTTTCCTAAAACATAATGTGGAGGAAAGGTTTTGAATATCGTTATTAATATCAAACTGTAACTATAAAATACATATCCTCCTCGTCATTCAAATCAGAATTACGTTTTCCACGACGACAACAATAATTAGTACTGCCAGAGAAATAGAATATGTATAAATATTATTCATTTTATATCGTTTCTTGTTATTGGGTACAAATTTAAAACCTTAAAAATTAAGAAACAAATATTTTCATGAAATAATCACTATTTTCTTACAATTTAATCATAATTATTGTATATCGTATTGCTATTTGTTATAAATAGATGCTTTTATGTTGCATTATAACATTTGCTATTGCTCCCCAATCATTTTGAGAAATTCCTCTTCATTTATGATAGGTACATTTAATTTTTGAGCTTTTTCAAGTTTTGCTGGTCCCATGTTCTCGCCAGCAAAAACGAAGTCGGTTTTTGCTGATATAGAACCTACATTTTTACCTCCATGAGCTTCAATGAGTTGCTTATATTCATCTCGTGAATGATGATTAAACACGCCACTTATCACGATTGATTTTCCTGCAAGATGGTCAGATAGTGGTGTCCCTACATTTTCGGATAATGCCATTTGAAGACCTGCATTTCTAAGCCTTGTTATTACTTCTTGATTATATGGAGTGGCAAAAAAATCTACGATGCTCTCTGCGATGCGTGGACCAATCTCGTCGATTTCTGAAAGTTGTAGGACATTCATGCTCATAAGTGTGTCGATGTCTTTTACCGATAGGGCAATTTTTTTTGCTACCGTTTCGCCAACGTATGGTATTGACAGAGCAAATACCACACGCTCAAATGGTATGTTTTTAGATTCTTCAATACCTTTTATTATGCGTTGAGCCGATTTTTCGCCATGCCGATCAAGCATTATGACCTTTTCTTCAGTTAAGTCATATAGATCCGCGATATTTTTTACAAGTCCGCATGCATATAATTGTTCGGCAAGTTCTTCTCCAATTCCGTCTATATTCATTGCGTGTCTTGCCACAAAGTGTTCTATTTTTCCTGTTATCTGAGGGCGACAATTATATTTATTAGAGCAAACCCACGCCGATTCACCTTCAATTCGAGTAAGCGGAGTTCCACATTCGGGACAATTTGTCACAAATTTAATAGGTTTACTTCCCGCTTCTCTGCTAATAATGTCGACCCCAACAATTTTAGGAATTATTTCGCCACCTTTTTCTACATATAGCATGTCGCCATCGTGGATGTCGAGTGTCTTTATAATGTCTTCATTATGTAGAGATGCACGCCTAACGGTTGTGCCCGATAGGAGCACTGGTTCAAGATTAGCTACTGGTGTTATAATACCCATGCGTCCAGTCTCAAATGATACATGTTTTAGTTTTGTACAAGCGCGTTCAGCTTGAAATTTATATGCTACAGCCCAGCGAGGCGACTTTGCAGTGTAACCAAGATTGAGCTGTTGCCTAAGGGCATTAACTTTAAATACTAATCCGTCGGTTGCAACGGGAAGTTGCTTTCGCTCTACGTCCCAGTAGTTGATATATTCACGTACTTCTTCAATCGATTTTAGTATTTTCATCGAAGACGCAACTTTAAACCCCCAAGACTTCACGGCCTTCATATTGTCGTAATGGTTGTCAAAAGGCAGGTTGTCGGCAAGGACATAATATATATGTGCGTCAAGATTTCGCTTTGCAACTTCAGCAGAATTTTGCATTTTTAGAGTTCCCGAAGCTGCGTTACGAGGATTGGCAAATAGAGGTTCTTCATTGTAAGCTCTCTCTTTGTTAAGACTTTCAAACACCTCCCAAGGCATCAAAATCTCGCCACGCACTTCAAATTTTTCGGGATAATTACCATTAGTTAGTTGCAACGGAACACTACGTATTGTCAGTACATTCGCAGTTACATCATCGCCACGTTCACCATCGCCACGAGTTACGGCACGCACAAGGCGGCCATTTTCGTATGTTATAGATATTGATGTGCCATCAAATTTCATCTCACCCACAATCTCAAAATCTTCGCCATGAAGAGCATTTTTAGCTCTTGTAATAAATTCTTCTACTTCATTTACCGAATAAGTATTTCCAAGCGACATCATAGGTCGTTCATGTATCACTTGCTTAAACGCCTTATTAATATCGCTCCCCACACGTTGAGTTGGAGAATAGGGGTCATAGTACTTAGGATTAGCCTCTTCAAGCTCTTGTAATTCACGGAGTTTGTCGTCAAAGAGTTTATCTGTGATTGTAGGAGAATTAAGCACATAGTAATTGTAATTGTGCTTATTAAGCTCTTCCCGGAGCGATTCTATCAGCTGTTTTATGTCGTCTGCCATGATTGTTATTGTTTGCAGTTGCTAAATTACTCCTTTTTCAACAAATTATATGGCAATAATGACCTTTATTTGCATCAAGTAGAACATTTCGTAAAAAATGCTTGCTTCTACTCTATCAGATACCTGTGAGTGGTGTGGAACGTCTATGATGTTCCTTACCCGTCCAGCACATTTGTCCCGTACGTAGCCAGTCGGGTTACTTAGATGGAGTGTCAGCAGACTTGTCCTATAATTATTGCTACTGGGTAAAGAGTTATCTGCCATGTTG
>JAVWYO010000027.1:0-4757 GCA_036661515.1 Muribaculaceae bacterium
AACAGTGTATCCACTGACAATGTTTTTGCGTGTAATAACAGCGCAAATCATAATTCTTGCGTTAGCATAAGATAGAGGAGTAATCGGATTTAAGCTCCCGCAATTGCGTTAGCTATACTCACTCTATTATGTGGCTAAATAGAAGATACTTAAGCTATATTATGAATGTATAACCCCAATTATTAGGGTATTATATCAACACGATATATAACGCAAAAAAGTGGATATAAAATAAATTTACATCATTTAGAATCATAGATTGCAATGATTTAGATGTGTCGGCCTAAATATTTTTCAATTATTGATATTATCTCAGTTTTCTTGATAGGCTTGGCTATAAAATCGTTGCAGCCACTTTCTATTGCTTTGTATCGGTCGCTTTCAAAGGCGTTTGCGGTGACGGCAATAATAGGGGTTTGGGGATTAAATTGGCGAATTATTTTGGTGGCTTCAATGCCATTTAATATTGGCATATTAATGTCCATAAGGATACTGTCAACGTGATTATTTTTGACATATTCTACCGCTTCTTTTCCATTAATAGCTCTTGAAATTTCGCATTTATCTTTTAATATTGAACCTATAAGTAGGTAATTACTATCATTGTCTTCTGCGATAAGAATTTTACATTTTTTTGGAGCTTTAGGTGATAAAGTATCAATTTTGAGGACGGGCGTTTCTTCTATCAAGTGTGATTCTATTTCATTGTCATCTTTTGTTGTTATAGTGGCTTCTATTTTACTCCAAGCCCAGAATGTGGAGCCTTTACCTTCTTGTGAAGTGAATCCTACCTTACCGTCATAAAGTTCTACGAGAGCTTTGCATATAGATAGTCCGAGTCCAGTGCCTTGTGCAAATTCATCAAGTTTTTGGAATCTTCCAAATACTTTAGGTTTCTTTTCGTCGGAGATTCCAATACCAGAATCTTCTACATAAATTTTAATACCTTCATCGACATATTTATATCCCATCTTTACATAGCCTTTTGTGGTGTATTTGATGGCATTTGTCATATAGTTAATTAGGACTTGGCTAACGCGGTTTTTGTCGAGCTTTACGAGGCAATGTTTATATGGGCTGTCAATAATAAATTCGACGTCGGGCGATGTAAATCGTGGTTTAAGGGTGAAAGCCATTTCTTCAAACAATGAAGCCATATCAAATTCCATGTTGTGTAATTCAATAACTCCAGCATCAATTTTTGATAAGTCGAGAATGTCATTTATAAGACGAAGAAGTAAATTATTGTTTGTGGCAATAATATTGCTGTAAGATTCCTTTTCTTCATTATCGGAGGTCATTGTTAGGAGTTCAGAAAATCCTACAATAGCATTGAGTGGTGTTCTTATTTCATGACTCATATTTGCCAAAAAGGCAGATTTTAGCTTATCTGATTGTTCTGCTTTGTCTTTAGCCTTTTTTAGTTCCATGTTTTTATTATGAATCTCTGTGAGGTTAACTCCCAATGCGATTAGTAGATTCCTGCCATCATAAGTTTTTAGAGGGGTTTTTGTAGTTCGCCAATAAAGGTGCTCTCCATTAATAACTGTTTCTTCTTGTATTACGATAGCTTTATTCTCATTGACGGCTTTTAGATCGTTTTCATTATATGATTTAGATATTTCTTTCCCAAAAAGTTCATCATCATTTTTGCCTAATATATCTTTTTGCGACATTTCCGAACAGTGGCAGAATAATCGGTTGGCAATTATGTATTTGAAGTCATTGTCAATATCTTTAATGAATATTGCGCAAGGTATTTGGTCTAATATTTCAGAAAGTAGTTGATGTGATGCAACGGCTTTGTCTCTTGCAATTTGTAAATCATCATAAAGCTGTTTCCTGTTTGTGATGTCTTCAACGCAAAGTACAGCACCATTTGGCTTTCCATCATTTCCAAGAACAGCATTAGCCGTGATTTCAATAGTGTGTCCGCCAGGAAGTGTCTTTTGGCTTTTAGCTGTGATGTCTGATTGTAATACAATCTCAACGAGGCATTTATCGCAAGGTAGTTTTGCGTTACTGTGAGAATCTTCACAACGGAGACCTGTTTCAAACAATTTACATCCACCAGTCAAGTGTAATGGAAATTTTTCGGAAACATTTTCCCAAATAACTCTATGGAATTTATCGACATATACTAATCCAGAATTAACGTTATCGAGAATTATTTGATTAAGTTCATTTTGGCTTTTTAGTGCTTGCGTCAGTTCAAACCATTCTGTGTTATTACGTTGGAATCCAGTATATTTTATAACTTTACCGCTCTTGTTTCGTTTAAGAGGAGTGCCACTTATTGTTACATATTGCCAGTCTTCACCACGCTTAAGTTTTATGCGGATATCGATACTGAAATTTTCGTTTAGCCCATTATTCAGTTTTTCGTTTAGCTCCTCAGTTTTTCTTAAATCCTCAATATGAATCACTTTTTTATAATCTTCTACTGAAAGAATTTCATTCTTTCCATCGTCTCGTGTTATTGAGATGGATTTTGTTTCAGAATCATAATCCCATTGGAAAAGGTTACTTGTATTTACAGCCAGACGTGTTTTTTTATGGCTTTCTTCAAGTTCTGCTTGGTGGAGATAACTCTCAGTAATATCACGTACCATGAATAGATAGTTTATGATATCCCCTGATTCATCTTTAATTATGCGGTAGCGAACAGCTACATATTTAATGCCACAGTATTTTGTGTTGAAATAGTTTGCTTTCTTAACCTTATCGAAGTCGCCTACCATGATAAAATCGCCATCAATTCCTTGTCGTAACCTTTCTTTTACATCATCAGGGACATTAGGGTTGTCAAAAACGTTCATAGCATTTTCTAAATGCTCTTGTATGTCGGTTATTTCAACGATTTTGGCATCAGCTTCATTGATATAACTAAGCTTTCCTTCTTTATTATAGATAGATATTCCAATAGGCATATTATCTATTATTAGTTCTTTCTCTTTGTTGAGTTGTTTTAATTGATTATTGAGTAGTGTATTGGCTGTTACATCGATTGATGCGCACACTATGTTTTCGAGTTCACCTTTAGAGTTGATGATAGGTGTTATGTGTACTTCTACTGATTTTTTTCCAGAGCAATTACTGCATAATAGAAGTTTGCAATTAGATTCTAAGTCAAAATTATATTCAATAATTCCTTCAAAGCTTTTTTTATTTCTAATGTAAGGAAATGCTTCTTCAAAACATGAATTGTTGAAAAATATGAGTTTCTTGCTTAGCATCTCTTGCTTAGGAATATGAGTAATTCCTAAGATTTTAGCATCGGCATCATTGTAATCGACAATTACACCATTTGCATCAAAAATCTCAAGTCCAACAGAACTTGCATCAAATACTGTTTGATATTTTTTAAGTAGCCTGTCAATTTTTGTTTGCTTTAATCTTTCTTCTGTAACATCTTTATGAGTTCCAATAATCTCGGTGATTTTGCCTCTCTTGTCTTTAAGGGCTGAAAATTCTTTTTTGATATATCGCCACTCATCGCCGTTTTCAAGTGAATATAAGCACCTGACAACTATACTTCCATCGGTAGATTTTCCAGAAAGAATATCCTGCATTTTAGCAAAAAAGAGATAGGCATCGTCTTGATGAATTACTTTTGTAGCATCTTTTAATTTAAGCCCTTCGTCGGGAATTATGTGTCCTATAATATTAAATAGCATATCTTTCTTCACGTTATATCCCCAAACGAGAATATTACCAGCACGAATAGCCAATTGCAGTTGTTCCTTTTGATTAGCTAATTCGTAAGATGAAAGTCTTATTTTTTTTCTAAAAACATATAATATTATAGCCATTATCAGCAACATTATTGCCGATATGATAATGTATATTTGAGTGTTGCTTCCGTCATTTTTCTTCTCGGGTCGGAACCATTTTTTATATATGCTGTCATAAATTCCCTTAGATTTGACTATCTCAAATCCATGATTAAGTTGTGCTAATAGCTCTGGATTGTCTTTGTGAACTCCAATGCTATATTTTGAGGGGAACATATTAAGGTGCCTAATTTGTAGGTTATCGATATTTAGTTCATCGATATAATATTGAGCGAGGTAGTTGTTGCAAATCATCAAGTCTCCACGACCGACAGAAAGCAATGTTATACCATCTGTTACGCTTGCTACTTCAATAGCGGTATTTCTTTTTTCGGGAAGGAATAGAGAGTCGATATTGCACCAGTTTTTATATACAATGATTTTTTTCCCTTTTATTTCATCGATTGTTGATACTACATTTTTTTCTTTTTTACGGCATATAATATCTTCATAAATAAATAGTGGAGGAGTCGTAAAATCGTAGATACTATCAAGGTCGGGCGAGTGTGTAATACCGATTACGAGGTCGGCTTTCCCCGTACTAAACTCTTTTAGAGTATTAGACCATTTCATGAGCTTCAGGTCGTAGCTAATATTAAGCTCAGTCATTATAGCTCTAAATAATTCCACGTCAAACCCAGCGTCCATACCATTGTTATCGACAAATTCAAATGGGGGGCACGCAATATCGCCAACAGCAATTATTTTATGCTTAGTATTTGTTGCGCACAATTGCCCCGTTACGGCGCACATTAAAAATGAATAAATGGCTATTCTTGACAGTAAATTTCTCATATATGTATTCGTACTCATGTTTGTTTTTATTAGTTTCGTTATTTAAGGACTCAACTACTCAACAATTGTGACAAGCAAAGATAAATAAATATTTGTAACTATTTAGTTATGCTAACGAAAAATTGCTAT
>JAVWYO010000027.1:4857-26803 GCA_036661515.1 Muribaculaceae bacterium
TTGATGAAAAAGCGTACCTTTGTACTCCTTTTATTCAAATAACTAAAATATTAATGGATATTGTAATGGATTACGGAAAAGCTTCTGTATCTAAATTGTTTAAGAAGTTGTTTTTCCCTACGGTGCTTGGTATGCTGTTTTCGGCATTATTTATTATTACCGATGGCATATTTGTTGGACAAGGTCTTGGAAGTGATGCTTTGGCAGCCATTAATATTGTTGCACCTATATGGCTATTTTCTACTGGAGTAGGGCTCATGTTTGGAATGGGTGGAGCGATAGTGGCATCGATACATTTATCACGCGGACAATCAAAGATGGCACGTGTAAATCTTACGCAGGCAATTGTCGTATCATCGGTGTTCCTGGTTGTTTTCTCCACTGTATTATGTCTCTTTCCAGCGCCAGTGTGTCGAGCATTAGGTAGTTCAGATCTGTTATTGCCTTATGCCATAGATTATATGCTTGGTTTTGTGCCATTTATAGCAATCAATGCTATTCTGAGTTCAGGCGGATTCTTTCTGCGTCTTGGAGGTGCACCAAAGTATTCAATGTTTTGTGTTATCGTAGCGGCAATATTAAATGTGATATTAGATTATCTTTTTATATTTGTCTTTGAATTTGGTATTTATGGAGCAGCGATAGCGTCAATTCTTGGTTCTGTGGGTGGTGCTACAATGATTTTAATATATCTATTTAATAAGAAAAATACGCTACACTTTTTGCCCTTTAAGATAAATATTAAAAATATCGTTTTCACGTTTCGTGAATGTAAATATATGTGTCAGCTTGGCATGTCGTCGTTCTTGTGTGAGGCGACTATTGCCTGTATGATGCTCGTTGGTAACTTTGTCTTTATGCAATATCTTGGCGAGAACGGAGTGGCTGCATTTAGTATCACATGCTATTTTTCGCCATTAATATTTATGCTTTTTGCTGCTATTGCACAATCTACGCAACCCATAATAAGCTATAATTATGGAATAAATAATAAAATACGAGTAGCTCAAGCCCTTATTCTTGCCTTAAAGGCGGGTGTGATATGTGGAGCAATATTTTCGATAGTAACATTCATATTTAGCCCTCAAATAGTGCTAATGTTTCTTGCCGCTGACTCAGGAGCATATCAAATAGCTGTGAATGGACTTCCTATTTTTGCGCTTGGATTTGTGTTTAATGCAGTAAATGTGATAGCAATAGGATATTTCCAAAGCGTAGAACGCATTGAGAGTGCCACATGCACTACTGTGTTACGAGGATTTGTATTCATTGTTGCTTGTTTCTTTATCCTACCTACGTTATTTGGCATTACTGGTATTTGGCTGGCAATTCCTGTCGCTGAAGTGTTGACATTAATCTTAATTGTAATATTGTATCTTTATCAGCATAGGGCAGTAAAGCGCGCAGTGGCGCACAAATAATGTCGTTATAGCTTATAAAGTAGCGGTAAAGGATTTGATGCCGAGATTATTTTAAATATTTCAGCAGGACTGTTGACGATGTAATCGGCATGATTTTCTTTTAATTCTTTTTCGGTACGAAATCCCCAAGTTACGCCTATTGAATCGACGCAGGCACGGCGTGCCGTTTCCATGTCAACGCCAGAGTCGCCTATATATATAGTCTCGGCTTTAGCGATATTTGCTTTAGCGAGGATATTAAATACTATTGAAGGATCGGGTTTTACGGGGACACCATCATTTTGTCCGATTATAGCTACGAAATTGATTTTAGGGAAAAAATGTGTAATAAGAGCTTCGGTAGCGAGTTGGTATTTATTTGACGCAACAGCAATGCTCACATTATTATTTTGAAGATTATTGAGTAGGGTAGTAATTTCATCATAAGGCTTGGTGTAATCGGTGTTGTGATGATTATAATATTCCATGAAGTTGCTAAGAATCTTGTTTTTTATTTCTTCCGACCTGCAATCTTCAGGAAGTACTCTCTCAATAAGTCGTCTAACTCCATTACCCACAAAGAAAGGATAAGATGCGATGCTGTGAGTAGGGTATCCGTTGAGGTTAAGTGCATAATTAGCCGATTCACCAAGATCGGTAATTGTATTTAATAGTGTCCCATCGAGATCGAAAATAGCTAATTTTTTCATTTAAATAATAATTTAGAAAGGGTAACCTACTGAGAAATGGAATGTTGCATCACGGCGCCAATTTGGGCTGAAAATAGGCCATGCCTCTTGACCTTTTGCTGGATTATGTGCTTTCATTCCCAAGTCGAACCGGAGTAGAAAATATGTAAAATCGAGCCTAATACCAAGTCCATAGGCTGCTGCAATCTCTTTATAGAAGCTGTTAAACTTAAATTTACCTCCCGGTTGGTTTTCATAATCGCGAATAGTCCATATATTTCCAGCGTCGACAAATATACCCATTTCAACTACCCAAAATAGTTTTGTCCTATATTCAAGACTCAAGTTGAGGCGAATGTCGCCACATTGATTTATGAAATTATTAACAGAATTGTTGCCGTTAAAAGTACCTGGACCCAGAGTTCGCACTGCCCAACCACGTACGCCATTAGCTCCACCAGCGTAGAATCGCTTTTCAAATGGGAGGATAGTAGAGTTGCCATAGGGCACACCTATCCCTGCTCCAGCATGGAAAGCCAGCATGTGACGCTCGTTAAATTTGTGGGTTAAAGTGTAGTCGGCTTCTCCTTTTACGTATTGGGAGTAGCTAATGCCAAATATTTTGTATGTTCCATTGTCACGTTCTTGTCCAAAGAGATTAGACATTGCGTAAAAGAAGTTACCCGCAATTTCTATTCCTGCACGGAAGGTGTATATATTAGTTTGGAAACGTTGCTTGAATGGCGTTGCCGAGAGTTTATTTGTATTATAAAAAACATATCCAGCTCGCATAATGAAGTGATTTTCGTAGGAGTATCGTAATAATGGATTTGTGATACTGTCAAGAAAATGTAATTTGCTTTTAGGAAGATACACATAGTTTACATCTATTAGGTCAAATGTGTGGCGAGTAGTATTTTTCTTCTCAGTCCAGTGATATTTCCATGCAGCTCCCGCAATGATGCGTGTATATTCAGGACGTTCTTGGTAGCTAAACGAAGTAGCTAACTCGGTAGTGGCCAGTATCTTTTGTTTAAAAGTCTTTTTTAGGAATGGAAATTTGAATTTAGGGAATGTGATGCCAATGTCGGCAGTGTATTCGGTGTATTTATTATTTATGAGATTTGTTACATCTCCCGAAAGGCTTTCATAAGATGCTCTAAATTTAGTATTTAGAATTTCAGACCCTTTCCCAATATTTCGATGTTGATATGAAGCACCAACACCAAACCCTAAATCGCCTTCTGAGTTTGTCCCTTCGAGAGATAGCGACATCGTTTGCGATTTTCCTTTGGTCAATAAGATGTAAGCGTCGAGATATATCTTTCCATCTATTTCGCCCACAGGTCGGAAATTAATATTTATGAATTTAAGAATACCAAGTCGTCCAAGTGCTTGATATGTTTTGTCGGTATTGGTTGAACTGTAAGCGTTTCCGGGTTCAATAAAGCAACTCTCTTCGAGAACGCTTGGGCGAATATATTTATCTTTTCCGTAAAGTATTTTAAAATTTTTGAATTGAATTGAATCCTCAGCAGAATATTGCTGATTTTCGTGCATTGTAAGAGGGTCGTAATTAGTTATAAATGTGACATTGCGCACATAGAAAGGCTGATGTCGTTTATAATAAGGCATTTTATCGTTAGCATAAGGGCTACGTGTGTTGAGCGTCACATTCACTTCTTTAGAGTTTGCGGCAGTGTCGACAGTGAAAGTTATGTAATCTTTATTGAAGGCATAATATCCCTTGTTACGTAATCGCTCGGTGATTTGCTGGCGTTGTAGGTCTAAGTTCTTTCTATCAAACAAATCATTTTGTTTTAGAATAAAAGAGGCAGAATCTGCCATTATAATATTACAGAGAGTGTCATTTGGAATATTATAAGATATGGAACTTATGTAATGAGGAGTCCCAGTGGTGATGTTATATTTTACTCTAATTTTCTTCTTAGCATCACGTTTTTCGAGGTTATAAGTGACTTTTGCACCAAGATACCCTTTATTCTCAAGTGCTTTCTGGAGCTGATTAGCAGATGCGTCAGTTAGATTTTGGTCGTATATCACAGGAGGATTCCCCACTCGGCGTATCCATTTATTAAACCAGTTAGTGCTATCTTTACCCGAAATATTATATAGAGCTAATTGCATCTTAAAAGCGCCAAATACTTTGTGATTAGGAGTCTGCCTTAAATAATTAACTAACTCCTTTGATTTAATGTTTTTATTGTCATTAATTTCTATTTTTACATCATCGACAAGGTATTGCCCTGCTGGCACATGCTTTGTGGAGCTGCATGACGAACTTAACAATAGAAAAAGCCCCATTGTCACATAGATATAACGATGCAAAATTTTATTTAATCTCATTTATTTGTCGTAGAAACAGATTACAAAGATACTAAGTAAAACAAAATAATTCCTGATATATTCTTATTTTATTGATAAGACATGAGGAAGTGAAATTTTTCGGTACATTTTTAAAGATATATTTTTAGTCTAAAATATCTCAATAAAGCAAAGATAAAAAAGTATTGCTTTTGGAAAGTGTAAATATAATTAAATGCGTCATTACTTGTCAAAGTAAAAGGTCTGAAAAGAAAAAAGTGTTATATTTGTCATCTAAAATCGTAAAATAAAAAAAAGACTATAAAATAATGGAAGAAGAAATAAGAAAGAAATTAAGCAAAGATCCTAATGGACTATTAACTTATGAATATATAGCCAATCATATTAATATACTTGGTGAGGATATGAAGTATTTGATAGATAATATGATAGGAGTTGATAAGAATGGCCAGTTTGTGGTGAGCACGGCTCGCTACCTTCATGCAATAGATAAAGATAAATATGCTGGTAGCATAGATCGTCTTATAAAAGCTGCTATTGATCATGATAGAGAACATCAATACCTTATCGATTTGCTCGCTGCAATATGGGGTACTGATTATGCCGACCATGTTGAGGAGTTGAAGGCTTCTGATGATAATTTTCGCAGAATATACAAGCGCCTTTTCCCTGTGGGTATATAGGTATTAGGAATATTGAACGAGGCTCGTTTATGAAAAAAACTATATTTGCAATATTAGTATTATTATGTTCTGTAGCTTCATGTAGCTCAAAAACAGCTACTCGTGGAGACAGAAATACTAATTCAAAACAAAAAAACGGAATGACAACAGAAAAAAGAACAGAAATAGAAGTTAAGACATCGCTTGGTGACATCACCATTGCATTATATAATGAAACTCCAAAGCATCGTGATAACATTATTAAACTTGTAAAAGAGGGATATTATAATGAAACATTATTTCATCGTGTGATAAAAGAATTTATGATTCAAGCAGGCGATGGCGATTCAAAAGGTGCGCCACAGGGTAAAATGCTTGGAAGTGGTGGGCCTGCATATAATGTTGAGGCTGAAATTGTCTATCCTAAATTCTTTCACAAGCGTGGTGCTATTGCCGCTGCACGTCAAGGCGACCAAGTTAATCCAGAGAAGAAATCATCGGGTTCTCAATTCTATATCGTTACAGGAAAGGTGTATTCGACAGAAGAACTTGACCAAATGAATAATCAGATTGTAATGATGCGCAAGCAGAGTGTTTTCCAAAATCTTGCTAATGCTCATCGTGAAGAGATTATGTCAATGCAAGCTAAAAATGATACCACAGGATTAAATGCTTTACAAAAAGAACTCATATCGCAGACTGAGGCACAAATAGCGAAAGAACCAGCAGGCATGACTAAGGAACAGCGTGAGGCATATTCTACGGTTGGAGGCACTCCTCATTTAGATGGACAATATACTGTGTTTGGCGAGGTTATTGATGGAATGGACGTTGTAGAGAAGATAGAAAAAGTGGAAACAGGCCGTGGCGACCGTCCAAAGACAGATGTGAAGATACTTGACGTAAAGATACTAAAATAATATATGATTGACATTCATTGCCATACATTAAGTAATGGTCTTAAAATAGTACACCATAAAGACGCTACCACGCAAATGGTGGCGTTAAACTTGTTGTATGACGTGGGGTCTCGTGATGAGGAAGTAGGGCGTACGGGATTGGCGCATCTATTTGAGCATCTAATGTTTGGAGGCTCAAAGAATATACCAAATTTTGATTCACCACTGCAAGCCGCAGGGGGTGAAAGCAATGCTTGGACGAGTGATGACGTTACAAATTTCTATGACGTGGTGCCATTACATAATATAGAAACGGCATTTTGGCTTGAATCAGATAGGCTAAATCAGCTTGCATTTACTGATAAAAGTCTTGAGACACAGCGTAGCGTTGTGATAGAAGAATTTAAGCAACGTTGTCTTAATCAGCCTTATGGCGATGTCGAACACATAATGCGTGCAAAGGCATATACCAAGCATTCATATCAATGGCCTGTAATAGGTCGCAATATTAAGGAGATTGAAGATGTGAAGAAGGAGAGTGTAAAAGAATTTTTCTATTCGCATTATGCACCAAATAATCTAATACTCAGTGTCGTAGGAAATATAGAATTTGATGATGTGCTACGGCTATCCGAGAAATGGTTTGGAAGTATTGAACGTCGAAATATTTCGCCAAAGAATATACCCGTAGAGCCTATGCAGAGAGAGGCACGGCGAATAAGTGAAAAACGTGATGTGCCACAAAATATAATATATAAGAGTTATCACATGTGTTCGCGCTATGATGACGATTATCAGACGGCCGATTTGATAAGCGACATTCTTGCAAATGGGCATTCCTCGCGGTTTTATAGAAATCTGCTTATGCGAGGTGATATATTTACCGAAATAGATGCCTCAGTGTGGGGTAGCTTAGATCCAGGTTTGATGCTTGTTAAAGGGAGATTACAGGAAGGAGTTGCCTTTGAACAGGCAGAGGAAATAATAAATGAAGAGCTCCAGAAGATTATTAAAGATAGCATTAGCAAACATGAAATAGAAAAATGTGTCAATAAATTTGAATCAAAAGAACTTTTTGGCAATTTGAGTTATCTTGAAAAAGCATCTAATCTTGGATATTATGAGCTAATTGGAGGCGCAGAGATGATTAATGATGAAGTATCTAAATATAGGCATATAACACCACAAATGGTCAATAGAGTTGCCACGAGTATTTTTAGTGAAGATAATTGCACCACACTTTACTATGGTAAAGATGTATAGACACAAATAATGTATCAAAAACGTCTAAATTCAGCGTTGAAATAGAAATATCTCTTTAATGATGTTTTGGAGTGTGAAATAATTCGTATATTTGGAGCTTGAAGAAATAATGTAGTTGTAGGTAATTATTGCTTACAGATAAAATAAATAATGTCTTATGGAATTGCGTGAAATGTCTGAATCTTGTGAAAATCAAGAAAAAGATGTAACCTTGGAAACTGCTTCTGATGCAGAAAATGTATCTTTAAATGAGCAATCAGAAACTGTTAACGCTGTGGTAGAAGTGCCTACGGCAAGTGAAAATATAGAATCGACCGAAGTCATTA
This sequence comes from Muribaculaceae bacterium, assembly GCA_036661515.1. GTDB lineage: Bacteria > Bacteroidota > Bacteroidia > Bacteroidales > Muribaculaceae > HGM05232. The sequence continues at coordinate 12,443 of JAVWYO010000027.1, forward strand.
CCGACGAGAGGAGCAGTAGAAAATACAGCGACCTTGACAAGGCACAGATAATTACTGCTTTGTCTGGATTGATGGGAAAATCGGTAGAAGAAGTGCGAGAAGATGTTTTATTATTAAAACAAGCTTTTTACATTATTCGTAAAAATGAACTTGAAGCTGAAAGACAGGAATTTCTTGATAAAGGAAATGAAGAATCGGCTTTTGCTGCGAAGGAAGATGAACAGGAATTAAAGCTCAAGGAACTTTTAGCTGAATATAAGGAAAAGCGTGCCGAGCATGTCGTTGCTGTTGACACACAACGCAAGGCTACATTAGAGCGCAAATTGCACATTATCGATGAACTGAAAGCTATTGTTCAAGACACCGATAACATAAACAAGCATTATAATAAATTTCAACAACTTCAACAAGAATTTAAGACTGCTGGAGATGTCCCTGCTGAAAATGTTACAGATTTATGGAAATCATATCAGATTGAAACTGAAAATTTCTATGATTTGTTGAAAATAAATAAGGATTTGCGTGATTATGATTTTAAGAAAAATCTTGAATTGAAGCAAGTCTTATGTGCATCGGCTGAGGAATTGGCAAATGAAGATGATGTGATTGCATCGTTTAAGAAACTTCAAGAGTTACATAACAAATGGCGCGAAACGGGTCCTGTGGCAAAAGAATTACGCGAAGAGTTATGGGGCAAGTTTAAAGACGCTTCAGCAACTATAAATAAAAAATATCAAGCATTTTTTGAAGGACGCAAAGAAAAAGAAAAAGAAAATGAAGATGCCAAGACTTCAATATGCGAGCAAATTGAAGGTATCGATGTAGCATCAATAAAAAACTATACAGGGTGGGACGATGCAACAAAGATTATAATTTCGTTACAAGAACAATGGAAAACATTGGGCTTTGCATCTCGAAAAATTAATGCTGCGCTATTCACACGGTTCCGTAAGGCTTGTGATGAGTTTTTTGCTAAAAAGGCCGAATATTTCAAAGTGATGAAAGATGGACTTGCCGAGAATCTTCAAAAGAAACTTGAATTATGTGAGCGTGCTGAAGCACTCAAAGATAGTACTGACTGGAAGAAAACGAGCGATGAATATGTTGCCCTTCAAAAAGAATGGAAAACCGTTGGACCTGTAGTGAAAAAGCAAAGCGATGTTGTGTGGAAACGTTTTATTGCTGCTTGTGATTCTTTCTTTGAAGAAAAAGGAAAGCAGACCTCTAATATTCGCCAAACTGAGCATGCAAATCTTAAAGCGAAGAAAGAAGTTATTGCAACTATCAAAGCAATTCTTGGCGAGGAAGCTCCTGTTGACGCTGCAAAGCGCGTAAGAGAATTGATGAAAGAATGGCAAAATATAGGTCATGTGCCATTTAAAGAAAAAGATAAAGTATATGCCGAATATCAAGCAGTTCTTAATGAAGCATTTGATAAACTTGATTTAAAGGAAACAAGAGCTCGCATGAACAACTTTGAAAACTCTGTCGACCAGATGTCGACTGACCAAGATAAGTTGTATCGCGAAAGAGAGCGTAATGTTAGAGCCTTTGAGCAAAAACGCAATGAATTGAAGACTTATGAGAATAATATGGGATTCTTCAATGCTAAGTCAAAGAGTGGAAACTCTATGCTTAAAGAGATGGAGCGTAAAATTCAAAACATAAAAGAAGAATTAGCGTTACTCGAAAAGAAAATTGAGCTTATTGACAGCAAACTTTCGTAAAATATATACTAAAATTCATTGCTGCTCGTTTATAAGTTAGATACTTAAAATGAGCAGCAATTTTTTAGTGCCTTAAAAATTTTATTGTGACTAAAAAAGGTAGATACGGACAATTCATTCGTGGAATTTTTACGTTTATAGATTTAGCGATTATAAATGTAATTTATTTTTGTGTCTGTAAGTTTACCGATATTCCCGATGAGTTTTATAGCCGGCAAGTGTGGCTGATGTTGAATTTGTCATATATTGTAGTGGTGTTTATGTTTTCTGATATTCACAGAAAGCGCATTGTATATGCCGATAAAGTGATATTATCTGTCATAAAATCTATTACGCTTAATGCCATTATATTTGCTTCCTTATTGTCGTTTATTAATATTTCAGAAATTCCACTCATAGTATTTGTCAAGTTATACTCTTTACTATTTGTTACATTTGCTATTTGGTGGCTCGGCTCGCGCAAGATGCTGAAGCTATATCGTGCTTTAGGATTTAACTTTAAACGCATTATAATAATTGGTGGAGGTTCAACAGGTGTGAAATTGCTCAATGAACTATCCGTAGATGCTGGATATGGATATAAAGTGATGGGGTTCTTTGATGATAGTACAAAGAATAAATGTGTGGGAAATTATAAAGGGCGTATTGATGATGTAGAACAATTTGTCAAAGACAATCTTATAGATGAAATGTATTGTACTATTCAAAGCGATAATGATGACGATGTGATGCGATTGATTAAAATATCGGAAAATAATGCAGTAGATTTCTATTTCGTGCCACAAATTAGTAAAAGGCTCACTCGGCGGTTTGAGCTATTCTCAATAGGTAATGTCCCAGTGTTGTCGCTACGTCCAAATCCGCTTAATCTCACTATTAATAAATTAATAAAACGGTTATTTGATATAGTATTTTCATCGGTAGTATTAATATGTTCTCCTATAATATTAATACCTGTATCTATCGCTATAAAGATGTCATCGCGTGGACCTATATTATTTAAGCAGAAACGCACTGGATATAGAGGCTCTGAATTTACTTGTTATAAATTTCGCACCATGAAAGTGAATAATGATAGCGATAAAAGACAAGCTACAAAAGATGACCCGCGCAAAACTAAGATAGGCGAATTTTTACGCAAAAGTAGCATTGATGAGTTACCTCAATTTTATAATGTGTGGCGTGGTGACATGTCGGTTGTGGGGCCTCGACCTCACATGGTGAAGCACACAAAGGATTATAGTGTACTTATTGATAAATATATGGTGCGCCATGTCATTAAGCCTGGAATAACGGGGTGGGCGCAAGTTAATGGATTGCGTGGACAGACTCAGCAATTGTGGCAAATGGAAAAGCGTGTGGAACATGATATGTGGTACACCGAAAATTGGAATTTAATGCTCGATTTTAAAATAATATTTCTCACAGTTTATAGAGCCTTTAAAGGTGATAAAAATGCTTTTTAAAAATGTCTGATTTATTAAAAGATTCAGCACTTAGTGTCTTGAAAAAATTCTATGGCTACACTTCATTCTATCCAGTGCAATATGAAGTGATAGAATGGGTAATGCAAGGCAATGATGCAATAGTGCTAATGCCTACTGGTGGTGGAAAATCGGTATGCTTTCAAATCCCAGCGTTGTTAAAAGAAGGGTGTGCAATTGTTGTCACTCCGCTCATTGCGCTAATGCAAGATCAGGTTGATGCCATGCAGTCAAATGGCGTTCCTGCAGCTGCAATAAATAGTGCTCAGAGTGAAAATACTAATCGTGAAATCCTGCAAGAAGTATTCAATGGACGTATAAAGTTGCTATATATTTCGCCTGAAAGGTTGTTGAGCGATATTGGTAACTGGTCGCAAGATATAAATATTAGTCTTATTGCAATAGATGAGGCTCATTGCATTTCGCAATGGGGGCATGATTTTCGTCCCGAATACACGCGCCTTTCATTACTAAAGCAACATTTTAAGAATGTGCCTATTATGGCTCTTACTGCCACAGCCGATAGGTTAACTCGTGAAGATATTTCACATCAACTTGGCATTGATGATGCTAAGCTATTCATTACCTCTTTTGATCGTAAAAATCTTTCGCTTAATGTAGTAACAAATGCCTCTGGGAAGCAAAAGATGCAACGTATTCAGCATTTTATAGAGCTACATCAAGGCGAAAGTGGAATAATTTATTGTTTGAGTCGCAAGTCGACCGAAAAAATGACAGAGCAGTTAAAAGCGTTAGGATATGAGGCGGCATGCTATCATGCTGGCATGAATAGTGCTGTGCGTGAAACTGTGCAACGCCAATTTCTTAATGATGATGTGCAAATCATGTGTGCCACCGTTGCATTTGGAATGGGAATTAATAAAAGCAATATTCGGTGGGTAATTCATAGCAATATGCCCAAAACTATTGAAAGTTATTATCAAGAAATTGGACGTGCAGGGAGAGATGGGGCTAATGCCGACACACTCATGTTTTATTCTTTTGGTGATATGGCTACCCTTATGAGTTTTGCTAAAGATTCGGGTCAACAATCTCTTAATATCGAGAAATTGCAACGCATGCAACAATATGCCGAGTCGCACGTGTGCCGAAGGCGCATATTACTTAGCTACTTTAATGAACGTTATGAATGTGATTGTGGTAATTGTGATGTGTGTAATGACCCTCCCGAACGCATAGATGGCACTACGATTAGCCAAATGGCGCTTAGCGCAATAATTCGCACAAATGAGGGTATTGGAGTAAACATGCTTATAGATATTCTTCGCGGTTCTCACAAAGCCGAAATATCGGAGAAGCAATATGATAAAATTAAAACTTATGGAATAGGGCGCGACTTATCGTTTTCGGCATGGAATGCTTATCTTCTTCAAATTTTGCAACTTGGATTAATAGAGGTTGCATATAATGATGGTAATCATTTAAAGGTAACTGAATATGGTCGTGATATATTAAAAGGAAAAATTAGAATAGAGTTGTCAAAATTCTATTATGAAGAAAAAATTAAAGCTAAGCCTAAGAAGGTGCGTGAAGTTGTTGAAAAGGTCGATGCCTCAAGACAACTATTTAACGACTTGAAGAAATTGAGACTGAGCATTGCACGCGCCGAAGGTGTGCCACCATACATTGTGTTTAGTGATAAAGTGCTTGAAATTATTGCATCGGCATTGCCTACCACAAAAGAGGAATTTGGAAATCTTTATGGTGTTGGCGAGAAAAAGGTAGAACGCTATTGGCGTGCGTTTACACAAGAAATCATCAGGTATAAATCTTTATTTTAAGACTAATTATCTATGCAGAAACTTCTACTCACTGGTTCGTCGGGATTTTTAGGCTCAAATATTTATTCTATATTGGCACGCCAATATGAAGTATTCACGCTTGCAAAGTATCATGGTGATTATAAAATAGATTTAGCTATCGATGTGCCAACGCACCTCCCAACCTGTGATATTGTACTTCATGCTGCGGGGAAAGTGCATATTATTCCACAAACAAAGGAAGAGATAAAATCTTTTTATGACGTTAATCTACAAGGTACAAAGAATCTATGTAAAGGGTTAGAACTTAGCGGAAAGATAGAATCATTTATATTTATTAGCACTGTTTCGGTCTATGGCTGTGGTTCGGGCGAAAATATATCGGAAGATTATCCTTTAAATGGTACATCACATTATGCAATTAGTAATCGCATGGCTGAAGAATTTTTGCTTGACTGGTGCGCCTCTAATGGTATAAAGCTAATTATCTTGCGTCCATCACTTGTAGCAGGACGAAATCCACTTGGCAATTTGAAAAGTATGATAGCTATGATTAAGAAGCATTGCTATTTTAATATAGCTCATGGAAACATACGCAAAAGTGTGCTGATGGCAGATGATATTGCTCATATTGTGCCTTTGCTCGCTGGAAAAGAGGGCATATATAATATGTGTAGCGACGAAAACCCAACATTTGAGCAAATAGCAGAGATTGTAAGTGAACAATTAGGAGTGCGAAAGCCAATATCTATACCTTACTGGATAGCTAAGTGTATGGCTACAGTTGGCGATTGCTTGGGGGCAAAAGCTCCAATCAATACAGCAAGACTTAATAAAATGGTCAACACACTTACTTTTAGCAATGCAAAAATATGCCGTGAAACGGGTTGGACACCAATGAATGTACTTGAAAATTTCAAAATAAAATAGCGTAACACCTATTTTTTACGTTCAAGCTCACGAAGATTTTCGAGATGCTTGCGTTCCATAAATTGTTTAATTCCTTCATCTAAATGAAGAGTTACGCGTTTATTACCAAATTCATAAATGTTATCAATCAATCCGTCAAGGAAATCGCGGTCGTGTGATACAACGATTAATGTCCCATCAAATGCTTTTAGGGCTTCTTTTAGAATATCTTTTGTGCGCAGGTCGAGATGATTGGTTGGCTCATCAAGGATTAGCAGATTTACGGGTTCAAGCAGTAATTTTATCATTGCAAGGCGTGTGCGTTCGCCACCCGAAAGCACTTTTACTTTCTTTGTCGATTCTTCACCGCCAAACATAAAAGCTCCGAGTAAATCCCTTATTTTATTACGTATTTCGCCTTTGGCTATGTCGTCAATCGTTTGAAATACGGTTAACTCTTCGTCGAGGAGTGATGCTTGATTTTGAGCAAAATAACCGATTTGTACGTTATGCCCAAGCGTCAATTCTCCATCATGCTCAATTTCGTTCATAATACATTTGACAAGAGTGGACTTACCCTCTCCATTCTTACCAACAAATGCAATTTTTTGCCCACGTTCAATCATGAAATTTGCATTACTAAATACGATGTGCTCGCCATAATGTTTCCCAACATTCTCGGCAGTAACGGGATAATTTCCAGAGCGTGGAGCAGGTGGAAATTTCAGCCTAAGTGCCGATGAATCCTCTTCGTCAACCTCTACTATTTCGAGTTTCTCAAGCATCTTCACGCGCGACTGCACTTGTAGCGTTTTAGAATATGTCCCCTTAAATCGCTCGATAAATTCGCGAGTATCTTGTATCATTTTCTGCTGGTCATCATATTGCCGTTGTTGCTGAGAGCGTCGTTCTTTGCGAAGTTCAAGATATTGCGAATAAGATGCCTTATAATCATATATTTTACCCATAGTAACCTCAATAGTGCGTGTGGTGACATTGTCAACAAATGCCCTGTCGTGTGATATTACAATCACGCCTTTTCCACTTTGAATAAGGAAATCTTCGAGCCATTGAATTGATTCAATGTCGAGATGATTAGTGGGCTCATCGAGTAGCAACACGTCGGGCTGTTTTAGTAACATCTTTGCAAGCTCTATGCGCATGCGCCAACCTCCTGAAAACTCTGAAGTAGGTCGCGTGAAATCTTCACGCGAAAATCCAAGTCCGAGCAATGTCTTTTCTACATCTTCATCAAAATGGGTAATATCTATCGTATAAAACTTTTCGCCCAGAGTTGTAACTTCTTCAATGAGTTTCATATACTCGTCGCTATCATAATCGGTGCGTGTGGCGAGTTGGTCGTTAAGCTCATTTATATGTGCTTCTATTTCAAATAGATGAGAAAAAGCTTGCGATGCTTCCTCAAATACTGTTCTTGTATCTGTCGTAAGAAGATGTTGAGGTAAATATGCAATTACAGTGTCGGCTGGAGCTGATATGCGTCCGCGAGTAGGCTGCCTCACGCCTGCTATAATCTTTAGTAGAGTAGATTTTCCTGCTCCGTTTTTGCCCATTAAGGCGATGCGATCGTTATCGTTTATTACAAATGAAATATCTGAAAATAGGGTAGTCCCTGAAAATTCTACTGCAAGTCCGTCAACTGAAACCATATGTATGTATTGCTTATTTTTTTGAGCCACAAAGGTAGTAATATTTAGTGATATTTTTCTCTTTGCATTCTCTCTGATTTACATTACCTTTGTAAAACAGCTTCTGAATATAATAAATATAATATAACGATATGAAAATCTTAAATGAATTGGTACTTGCCATTATGCTTATAGGAGTTATTACTCCATCTATGGCCTTTGCCGAAGAAAAACAACCTGAGCCATTACGATACGTTAATGCACAAAATCTTAAAATTATAAACAAAGGCTTTAATGACACATTTGGCCCTTATACTCGTATCCCAGCATATTTGAAGGATAGTGTACGCCCCGAACTTTGGGAACGTGCGCAGTGCAGTAGCGGTATTGCTATCCGATTTGCCACTAACTCAAAGCGTGTGGGCGTGAGATATAATCTTCTTTGGAACACACACATGGCACACATGGCAGATACTGGACTAAAAGGAACCGACTTATATCGTTTAAGTGATGAGGGTAAGTGGGAATATGTCAACACAAATCGTCCAAGTAAGAAAGATTCTATTCAATCGAAAACTTATGTCGAAAATTTAAAAGGAGATATGCGTGAATTTATGATATATCTTCCGCTATATGATGGCGTAAATTGGCTTGAAGTGGGAGTTGATAATAATTCAACAATTACTAAGCCTATGATTGATAATCCTCGTGCTGGAAAGAAGATTATTATGTATGGGACAAGTATTCTTCAAGGTGGTTGTTCTACTCGAACAGGAATGGTATCAACGAGTATGATACAGCGCGATCTTAATTGCGAAGTGGTGAATATAGGTATAAGTGGTGAAGGTAAAATGGATATGTGCATGGCTCGTGCTATGGCAAAAATCCCCGATGCCGTTGCTTTTGTGATTGACCCTATTCCTAACTGCACAAAGATGATGTGCGACACACTCACCTATGGCTTTGTCAATTGTTTGCGTAAATTACGTCCCGAAGTGCCTATCGTGATGGTTGAAGGTCCTATATATCCTTATGCTAAATTTGACACTTTCTTTGGAAAGTATCTTCCTGAAAAGAATGCAGCGTTTCGTAAAAATTATGAGATATTAAAGAAAGAAAATCCTAAGAATATATATTATATAACTACAGATGGGCTTATTGGTGATGACAATGAGGCTACAGTTGATGGAATTCACTTCACCGACATAGGCTTTCGTCGATATGCCGATAAACTTATTCCAGTACTCAATAAAATCCTAAAAAATAAGAGGAACTAAGTCATTTTTTTCGTTGAGTATTACTAATTTCGTATTTTGTCAAAAAGCATAATTTATGGAAACAAAGCGCAAATTAAACATAACGAGCCTCTTATTAATGTTTCTTGTGGTAACTTTGGCTACAAGTTGTAATAAGGACGATGGAGAAAAGGTTAGTGCCGAACAAATTCGTCAAGCCTTATTCGATATGAAGGGAAGTTCTCATGGTACAATCAAAGCGTCGTTTTATCAAGGCGCTGAAATCGTAGAAATTGATAATGTCAAGGCTATATCACGAGATTCACTTATATTCGTGATGCCACTCGAACCAATTGCCAGAACAATTAGCGATGAGAAAGTTGCAACAATTTTGCGTACCATTGAAAAAGTAGAAGTTAAAGCTGGATATCATTTCTATCAAATAGATGATAATGGATACTCTGTGTTTTTTACACTCACTCCTAAAAGAATTATAATTCCAGCGAGTGACGATGTGCCTGATATTATAATAGCCTTTGCCGATTCGTATGGTGGTAGTTTTCAGAAGAACTTCAATTATATCATATTCAATATTTCGCCTAAAGAAATTTTGGTGGGAGGTGTTAAACCTGCCTCTTTCAAACAGCTTGTCTATCATTTCGATGGAAAATACGAATAGTATTAAATATGATGTGCTTCAAATTAATACAACAAAAGGCGATATGAAAGGTAGCACTACTATTGAGCTTAAAGATAAAACTGGAAATATTGCATTAGTTACTGTAATGGTAAATTAAAATAAAGCCACATAAAAAGGTAGATAGCTCGCGATTTGGAAAATAGATGCCTTAACAATTGTCGATTATTTGCATTTTACAATCAAAATATCTTGTAATCGGGTGCTGAAAGCACGAGATTTATGTAGCTCCTTAGGATACCACACCTTTTCAGTCCCACTTGCTGCTAAATTCACCTTTGCTACTCTCGATGATTCGTTTATTCGGTCAATTGCCGCCATTAGTCGCTTATGTTTTCCCTCATCTGTCGCATGAAATAATTCTAACTGAAGATTACTATCATCTTTCAAATCCGATAGGATTACCCCAGCTTTTTTATAGCTGTATTTATCAACATAGATGCTATGTAATAACGCCATTGCGTATTTTACTATTTCTATTGTGCTGGCGGTTGGAAAAGAAATTTTTGTAAAGTTTGAATTGGAATACTGTTCACCACTACTAATGAATATTGTTATTGCCCCACTCACTAAATTATATTTACGCAATTTTATAGCGCAAGTGGTAGCAAATGTTGCAACGGCTTCGGAAAGGGTAGTGTAATCGTGCGTAACTGAGCCAAAACTGCGTGATACAGTTATCGATTGTCGCACATCATCAACGCTTTGTATCGTTGCACAACTCATGCCATGCAGTTCGAGCCATGTACGCTCTCCAGTTATTGAAAAGCGACTTTTAACCCAATGCTTTGGTAAATTTATAAAATCAAATGCCGTAATAATATTATATTCGCTTAGCGTTTGCGTGATTCTTCGACCAATTCCCCAAACTTCATTTACGGGTAACTGTTTCAATCGATTATGAACATCTTCTCTACTATAAAGCACATAGGAACGAGTAGTGTTAACACGCTCTTTCTTTGCAATGTGTGATGCTATTTTTGCCAATGTGCGAGTGGTGCTTGCACCGATACTCACAGGAACACCCACACAACGATAAATTTTTTTTGCAAGCTGTTCAATAAAATTCTGGATTTTTTCGATCGATTCATCTTCAATTGTAAAAAAACTTTCATCAATTGAATATACATCTACATCTTCCACCTCTTGTGCAAGAAGTGCCATAATTCTACGCGACATGTCATTATAGAGTTCCATATTACCCGAAAAAGTAATAACATTATATTTAGCAAAAATATCACTGACTTTAAATGCAGGAATGCCCATAGGAATGCCAAGCTCTTTAGCCTCATTGCTTCGCGCAATAACGCATCCATCATTACCCGATAGAACTACAACAGGTTGCCCATTGAGCGCAGGGTTAAAGACTCGCTCACATGAGACAAAGAAATTATTGCAATCCATTAAAGCACACATTTTCATAGCGTAGTAGATACTGTTGTTATTTTACACTCTTTATAATATACGTAACAATGCCCCATACTTGGAAATTACTATCTTCCGAAACTCGTATCTCTGAATATGCCTCATTAGCAGGTACAAGATAGATTCCGTCGGTGCGTATCGCAATTTTCTTTAGCGTAAATTCGCCATCAACAAAACATACAGCCACAGCACCATTATGAGGAACTAATGATTTGTCAATTATAAGCAGGTCGCCGTCAGATATTCCGCAATCCATCATAGAATTTCCTGCCACGCGTGCGCAAAAAGTTGATGATGGGTGATGTATTAATTCGCGGTTAAGATCTATTGCATCAGAAGGCAATCCTTGCGCAGGACTTGGAAACCCAGCAGGAATAACAGATTCTAACATTGGTAATCTACATTCTCCAGTTACATCTAATTCTTTGATTGTATTATCGTTCATAATATTGCTGATTCTTTATCATGTGCGAATTTACAATAAAACCTCGAATAACCACTAAATGAAGAAGTTTTATAAATCTACCCTAAATAAATTAAAACAGCTTCTAAAAAAATCTAAAATAAAGCAAATAGCTAATAATGTGGTAGAAAAAAAGCCCGTAAAAGTTATAATTGTATTATATTTGTACTTGAAACTTAAATATAATTATCTAAAAATGAAAAAGAAAATCTTTTTGACCTTATTAATGTTTGGCTTTTTTGCGAATTTTGCAAAGGCGGCAACGGAGCCTAATTGGGGACCTGCTGATACTGTCGCTTGCCACATGGTGGGGCCTGGTATCAAATATACCAAAATTATATATCCTAAAATGCCACTCATTTTATGGTACACTGTCATTGATTTAACAAATCCTAATAATAAGATTGAACAAGTTCAAAGCAGGCATGCTGTTCCCGATCCTTTGCGTTGGGACGTGATGACACATTATAAAGAAAATTCTCGACCTGGACATAATGTGAAGGTCGCATGGAACCATGATTTCTTTTCTTATGAAGCTGGTATCTGTATTGGTAATAATATCAGCGAGGGGGAATTGACTTGGACTTTATGGGGACGTTCTCTTCTTGCAATAACAAAAGATAAAAAGGCTGAAGTGTTTCAACCTAATAATATTGTATGTAAAGCAATAGCTCCCGATAATACCGAAGTTGGTATCGATTATTATAATTCGTCAGCAACATGGTTGAATGGTGATTGTATATTATTTAATCGTATGAATAGCTTAACTCTGACAACTGAAGGGAAGTATATTAAGATACAGCCACAGGCCACATGGACTGTAAATGGGGCTGATATTCCTTGTAAGGTGCTTGAAATTTCGGAAACTCCGTTACAAACATCGCCTACTGAATATGTACTGTTTTTAAGAAATGGTAAAAGATCGGCATTTGATGGTCATCTAAATGTTGGAGATATTGTAAAAATATCTCAGAAATTTAATGGCGCGAAATGGGGGACACCTCCTGCCGATATCCTTAATGCATTTCATGGATATCCAAGCATAGCTCATGATGGTGTGCTTCATGAAGGTGAATACAATGACTTTGAGAATGGTCGTGAGTATGAAAAATCGTCTCATGTAATGGTTGGTATCTCTAAAGATAAAACACAGCTACATGTGCTCATCAATGAAATGTCTAATCAAAGCAAGGCTGTTGACTGCGTTGAACTAACTAATTGGATGCTTAACCGTGATGCTTGGGACGTTGTAAACTTTGATAGTGGTGGTTCTGCTGCCATTGTTGTTAACGAAGAGATGCTAAATCTTCCAGGTCGAGGTTCTATCCGTCCTGTACAAGATGCAATGTTGGCTGTTTCGCTTGCCCCTGAAGATAAAAATGTTGATCATCTCACCTTTAGTAAGCCATATATTTATCCTTCAACAATATCTTTAACACCTCTTCGCGTAATGGCGTTTAATCAATATGATGAAGTACTTAAAGACGAAGTTACTGGCTGTACATTTACGTGCGAGCCTGCCACAATGGGATATGTTGATGCTAATGCTATTTTCCATTCAAGTTCTAAGCAACTAAAAGGGAAAATTATTGCTGAAAAAGACGGTAAAAGAGCTGAAATAATTGTAAACACACGCAATTCAGGTGTTATTACACCTCGTTTATCTAATATTTTAATTGATAAGAATCGTCAATATCTTCTTGAAATAGTTGGTTCTACTGAAACCGAAAAATTCAATCTTGATCCTTCAGCTTTCTCTTGGGTATCATCTAATCCTGGCGTTTGTGTAGTTGAAGATGGTATTTTAAAGGGGATAAGCAATGGCGTGTCTGAGTTGACAGCCTCGTTTGAAGATATTTCATTTAAGATTAATGCTACTGTAGAAATTGCAAAACAAAATGCTTTGATTTTTGATTTTATGGATTTGGCTCCATTGAAACCTTCTTATTCTGGCGTTAAAAACATGACTTGTAATCCAGCTATATTGCCAATGGGTTGGGCTGATGGTGCAACATTTAAATTTGACATAACTTCTTCACGTGGTCCAAATTTTAAATTTACGCCAAATAAAACATTATATAGTCTTCCTGATTCTATTTCATTTCAGATATATGATAAGGAAGGAATTGTAAAAAGTATAAATGCTACATATAATGATAATTTTGGTGGAAAATATACTACATCTTTTGATGTCGTTGCCGATAAAGATTCTACTTGTGTTATTAGATTTGCAGAAAAAGATGGTAGCATTTTTGAAATAGGTAAATATCCTATAATACTAAAGACTATTCAATTTAATTTACAAAACGCAAAAGCTGGTACTGGTTATAATGTCGCACTGCGAAATCTTATCGCTTATTATCCAAAAGGCACTGGTAGCGTAAATGGCGTTGAGGGAGATGTAAATGATACAAAGTTGAAAATCGTAGTTGAAGCTGAAACTGTTAAATTAGGTTTTGATGCACAACAAGCTGGTAAAGCATTCGTCTCAATGTATTCTACCACTGGTTCTTTAATATATAAAGGTGTTGTTGATGCGCAAGCAGGGTATAATGAAGTTCAGATAAATACTAAAGAAGCAACATGTGGAATATATTTATTATCTGTAGTTATGCCTCAAGGAATGAAATCAGGCAAATGTATTATTAGATAAAAATATTTAATCATATAACATCAAGAAGCCGTTAATGACTAATAGGAATAAATTCTTCAGTCATTACCGGCTTTTTTTAATTTTCGCACTATTATTTTTTAGGCGACAAGTTTCGTGCTCGCGAGTTATCTTTGTAATTCGCAAGTTATCAGATAGATGCAAAAAAGGGTGCGTACCGTGCGTACTGTGCGTACCCCCACTAACATGCGCTCCATCAAGCAGATAGCAAATCACGATTACGCACCCACCGTGCGTACCCCCAAACAACCCCCACCAAAGCCCATTCAAAAAACCATGCTTTAAAACATCTTTTTTTTGGACACTATACCACTGAAAAA
>JAVWYO010000028.1:0-24272 GCA_036661515.1 Muribaculaceae bacterium
CAGAGTTTACGCTCATTAAGAGTAAGTTCAGGAAAGCGTTGGTTGAGTTTATCATAGAAATCGTTATTCACTTTGAGGAACAGCAATTCAAATTCTTCCCAGTTTGTGTATGCCGACTTGTTTTTATAGTAGCTTATGAGTGAGCGGATGCTATCTTCACCTTCTTTATTGGTATTCTGTTCAATTTCTTTAAGAACCTTTATGCTGTAAGCATCGCTTTCCGATTTCTGTACCATTTTCAATGTAGCCGACACCATTTCCTTTTGACTATATTCCAGCTCTTGATTCACCTTGTCAATTTCCAGTTGAAGGGCTTTCTTCTTCAACCTATTTGAGCGGTATAGCTGATATATAAGCATAAATAATAGCGTTGTCAATGCAATAAGAAAGAATATATAATTGCGTTGATTCTTTATCTTTAGTTGCTGGTTGACTTTCTCCACAGTAAGTATTTGCTTTTCTTTGTCGTATTTATAGGCGCTTTCCAAAAGAGCAATCTTGCGCACATTCTTTTCAGCGAAAATGCTATCGGTCTCATTCTTAAAGCCGACATAGTTGATATAAGCATCTTTATAATTGCCAGAAGAGGCATATATGTCAGCCAATAGCTTATAGCTATCTTTTTTTAGAGCTCTATACTTAATTTTGCTTCCTAATTCTAAGGCCTGATTTGCATAATCAATAGAACGAGCATATTCTTTTTTAGTGTAACATAGTATACCTAACGTCTTTAAGACTTCTCCACAAGCAAATTTTATATTTGACTTCTGCGCTATGTCGAGTGCTTCATTAAGATTCTTTTCTGCTTCGCTGAATTTTCCCTGTTCTATATATATATCGCCTATGCTATTCAGTAGGTTTATTGTCTGAGGTGCATTCTTCTCGCGTACTAAGTGAAGAGCTTTTTGAAGGTAATTTATGGCATCGGGACGCTTCATTTGGTGATATACGTTACCAATATTAGTAAGGCATATTGCTATCATGCTGGAATCGTTTGCCGCCTTTGCTATCTGATGCGCTTGATTAATATTTTTTAAAGCCTCATTATATTCAGCTTGTTCAAAATTTATACCTGCTATATTTATTAAATTAAAAAAGATGCCTTGCTTATCATCTTTTTGCTCATATGCGTGAAGAGCGTAAAGGTAATATTCCATAGCCAGCGAGTTATTGCCTTGAAGATTGAAAATAGATGCCGACTTTGCGTATGCCATAGCCAACATACGACTCTCACCAATCTCATTAGCACACTCAATCACTTGTTGCAGATTTTTTATTGCCTCAACATATTGTCCCCTGTTTGATAGATTAGCTGAAATATTATATAGTAGCTTGATGCGAATGGTATTAAAATTATGAGTAGAGGCTATTTGCAACGCTCTACTAAATGCTTGGTCGCTGGCTTTGATGTCGCTTAAGGATTGGGTAACATTGCCGATTGCCATTAAATAAGTACAAATGCCTTTTTGATCTTTTACCTGTTCAGCAATATGAAGGGCCTTTTCAAAATATTTTAGCGCGATTTTTTTATCGTTTTTTAGCGCGATAAGACCATTTATCCACAAAGTAGCAGCCTTCCCTTCGGCATAGTTCAACTTAGTCGCTATATTTTGTGATTGAGAGACATATAATTTCGCCTTTTTTGCATCACGAGCATATAATTCATAAGCCAGTTTATTTAAAATATTAACTTTGGCTGTGTCTATATTAGCATGATTTAATAGCACTGTTTCAAGACTATCAACAGGAGAAGCGTACGAGAGTATCTGTATTGAAAAAAGTAGAGAGAGCAAGCATAAGATTGTCCTATTGTATATTTTGTTCATATGATGTGATAATAATTATTTTAATGTTAGCAAAGATAATGTATACCCTATATTATTGCAAATTTATAGGACATTAATCATTTGTCCCCTTTTTGTCCCCTCTATTTTTATTGAGAATACTTGGAAGTGAGAGTATCTTTACACCGAAAATAAAAGCGATTAACCGAGTTGTTTTTTGAATATATAATTTTTTATTTATGAGCCCATTTCTAAAAATAGAGTCATCTGGCAGCGATGCTTTCTGTGATATGCTTCATCATCAATTTCACAGTACAATTGCTCACCTTATCGTATCAACGTTAGGGTTGGATAAATTAAACATCCCTACTGAGCTGTATAAAAACTATCAGGAGTGTATAGCCGAAGAAATTAAAATTTATAGAGAATTGACATTGCGTTCAATTAAAAAAAAGAATACAAATGTAGTGCCAGTTGATCGCATTGAATCATTAAAAGAGATACGCATGAAAACCGATGATTGCTATGACAGAATTCGAGAATTGATTTATGCATCTTTTTTATTAGGTAATAATTCAGATGAAAGTGAAGAAATTGAATTTCTAATTTATAAACTCAATCATATAATTGTTCAAACAAAAATGTTTCAATATCAGAGGGCAATAGATTTGAAAGAATAAAATTGTGTGATTGTTTGATAGCGTTTTGCAAATTAAGAGATGCTTTAGGAATATGTAGTATTATTATGTAAGCACAAAAAAAGATTATATCTCATATTTAGATATAGAATTTTAAGTTATTATATAACGCACCCTATTTAATAGATAATGTATATGGTTATTATGAGAAACACAAATTTTTGACAGAGAAAAATAGCTTCAATTGTCGTCGACCGACTGGCAATTGAGGCATTTTTTTATTACCATCACCCCTTTTTTTCGTTTCGGAATATGTAATATATTTAGATGAGCTTTAAAGGAAATTTAAGCTAAAAAAATGTTTAGAAACTATATAATATCTTATCTTTGTGAGTTATTATATAGATAATCGAATTAGCCTTATAATGTTTTATTCTTAAATCAAGCTCTATAAAACGAAATAAAGATGAAGAAAATTTTACTTAGCGCAATTGCTCTATTTGTGGCATCAATCCAAGTTAATGCTGAAATGCTTATTGATGGAACAAAATATGATGCCGATACTCTTATTCGTAAAGAGATAGGACCTGGCGTTACTTATACGAGGATTCGTATCCCTAAATTCCCGCTTAATGTGAATACAATCACTATGGATTTAACTAACCCTTATAATCGCATAGAGACAACGGTAGGGCAGGAGGTGCTTGGCTCAACAGAGACCCTCGCTAATGCTTATAAGCGTCAAAGTGTTGAAGGAAAACAACCGTTGGCAGCTGCTAATGCAAATTTTTGGTGTACCACAGAAAAACCTTATACTGATTATATTAGAGGCACTACTTTCGGTGGCAATCTACGAAATGGAAAGATACTTACCGAAACAAATATGTATTCTAATCAATGGGACGGTGGTGCAGAACGCACTGGCGTGGTTTCGATTGATACTAACAAAAAACTTTGGATTGAGTCAATGTCTTGGAAGGGTTATGCAAAATGTGCAAAATGGACAACTTCTCCCGAAATAATTCAGATAAATAAAATGTGTAATGAGAATGAACTCGTAATGTTTAATTCTTATTATGGAAAAAGCCGGAAATTTAATACGACATCGGCTAATACTGAAGTTTTCTTAACTCTTAACGATGGAGCAACATGGGGCGTAAATAAAGATATTTCAGCAACAGTAAAGGAAATAAAATTAAATTCTGGTGGAAATACACTTGGTGAGTATGATATTTGTCTTTCGGCGACGGGTGGTTATAAAACGATGCTTGAGCAACTCGCAGTGGGTGATGTTGTGAACGTAAACTATGCGTGGACTTCATTAAAAACGCAAGATACCCCAAATATCGAACAATTAGTTGCAGGGAATGCTATTGTACTTAAAAATGGAGAACTAACGGAAAGAAATACTGATGAAGGATATAATTCTCAAATTTATTCTCGCACTGGATATGGAATGAGTAAAGATGGTAAGACGTTATATGTTATAGTTATTGATAAATCCACTGACCCAATATATGGCATTTCTGCTGGTTGTGGAACAAATGTTATGGCACAGATTTTACAACAAGTGGGTTGCTGGAATTTATGCTCTATGGATGCTGGTGGTTCTGCTCAAATGATGATACAAGGTGAAGTGATAAATAAAACGACTGAAGGTACACCACGTGCTGTAGCTAATGGGTTGATGTTTTATTCGATAGCCCCCAAAGAGAAAGAAATTGCAAAAATTAGATTCGCTGATTTTAATCTAAAATCACCAGTCTATTCTTCATATACTCCAAGAATTTATGGTTATAATAAATATGGCGATTTAATCGATGAAGATTTAAAAGGAGTGAAGCTATCATGTGATGCCAATATTGGTACAACAGAAGGTGGCACGTTTAATGCCACCGGAGTAGAAACAGTGGGAAACTTAACTGCAACTTACAATGGCGTTTCAGTTACCGAGAAAATAAAGATAATGAATGCCAATATAGCATTGAGAGTTAAGCCTATTCTAATTGATAATGTCAAAGAATATCCTATTGAAGTGACGGCTAAAATTAATGATATAGAATATAAATATAATCCTGCACATCTAACATGGACGGTTGAAAATTCTGCGATAGCCTCAATAGACAATAATGGCGTACTTCGTGGATTAAAAGAGGGAACTACTACAATAACGTGTACCATTGGTGAATTTACTGATAACACAACAGTTAAGGTAGAAATTCCTACTGGGACTAAGATGGCTCAGGGATATGATGGGTGGAAGTTAACTTCGGCAGTAGCTAAAAATCTTGTCCTTAGTGGAGAAGGTGTATTATCTATGAATTATAATGGAGGACGTGGAGCAAATATAAAGATGGTAAAAGATATAGCTTTTTATAGCCTGCCAAAAAAGATAATGCTTGATTTCACATCAACATTACCAATAACTTATATTCAAATTGATTATCGCCCAGCTAAAAAGACCTCTACTAATTATGTAAACTTTGGTAAGGATTCAGGAGGATATAAAATTGGTACACGTTATCAAGTTGAGCTCCCTATATCGGAACTTGGAGATCCTAATGATATGATACTTTATCCTATTAATCTAAAGAATATAACATTCTATATAGCCACAGAAGCTACTACAGGAGCAAATAATATTACAATTCACGGCCTTTATGCCGAATACCCCGATGGTAGTGGCGTAGAAAATATTATGGGCTCAATTGGCAATGATGTTAGAGTATATCCTAATCCTATCGTTGATGGCTCTATGAATATAAGTGCAGGCGACGCGCAGAGTGCAAATGTTACCATCTTTAATCAAGCGGGTTCGGCTGTTTGGACTTCTAACGTTATATTAAATGGTGGTAGTGCCGCAGTTGATGTGTCTCACGTTATGCAAGGGCTGTATTTTGTGAAAATCGCAACAGATAAGAATAATACCATTAAGAAAATAATTATTAAATAAAAATAGAAATAACATGAGAACAACAATTTTATCTATAGTTGCGTGTTGCACACTCACCGTTAGTGCGCAGAATGTAACTATAACAAAGCAAATACCACTGCTCAAGGGCGTGGAAAATAGTGCTTACTATCCAGTGTTAAGTGCCGATGGCACGCAACTATTATACACAGGTGAAGGCCAGAAAGGACTATCTCTTTATGATTTTAAAGACGATGTATCGATAAAAATAACCGATGCCGAGCAAGCTGGTCTTTATCATAATATTTCTAAAGACGGGAAAATATATTTTATAACTCAAGAAAAAAAGGACGGAATAAATTTTCGTAGCGTTTATAACTATGATATTAGAAGCAAGAAGAGTAATGTAATAACTTCTGGGCAACGCAATGTAATGGCCCCTCAACCTTTAAATGGTGGAGTAGTAGTAAAAACGAGTAAAGGATTAAAGAAAACGTCAAAGGATAAAAGTACCTATGTCTATACCGAAAATTCTAAAGTAGTGGTAGGCAAGAATGGCGTTGAAAAGGCTTATTCTCCAGTAGAATCTTATGCTGGATATTTGTGGGCATCACTTTCGCCAGATGAGACTAAGGTTATGTTTTTTGCTGCTGGTAAGGGTATTGTAATCATGACACTTGATGGGAAAGTCCTTAATATGTTAGGCAATTATGAGAAGCCAGTATGGTATGGCAATCAATATGTTGTAGCTCAAAATGCTACTGATGATGGACATCAATACTCTTCATCACAAATCATATTAATGAAAGCTGACGGTAGCTTCAAAAAGGAGTTAACCACACCCACGTCAATGACTATGCACCCAACGGCATCAGCCGAAGCTGGACGCATCGTATATGATACGATAGATGGACACCTGTTCTTAATGGAATTAACTATAAACGAATAATAAAGAGTAAAAACATTATGAAAAAATTAAGTACAATCTTTATTATGGCATTAATGGCACTAAGTGCTGTTGCTGCTCAGCCAAAAGATATAATTATATATATTAACCCAGGTCATGGCGGTCATGATAGTAACGATAGAAATGTAGCCATACCTCCCTATGCACAAGGAGACCCCGAAGGATTTTGGGAATCAAATTCTAATCTCGATAAGGGACTTATGTTGCGTGATTTACTACAAGCAAAAGGTTGCAAAGTTGTGATGTCTCGTGTAACAAATACCACAGCCGATGACCTTGGACTTGAAACGATAGGTCATCTTGCGAATGCTTCTAATGCCGATGCCTTCTTCTCAATTCACAGTAATGCAACAGGAACTGGGAGTAGAGTGAATTTTCCTCTTATGCTTTTTAGAGGATATGATACAGAATCTCAAATACCAGGTGCTAAAAAACTTGCTGAAACACTTTTTCCTCATCTTGTAGATAATGATGCTACGGTGTGGACTAGCACAAATCCAAATATTCGCGGAGACTGGTCTTTTTATCACGATTGGGGTACACAGGGGCTTGGTGTATTAAGAGTCCTATCAGTTCCGGGAATGCTTTCAGAAGGTTCTTTCCATGATTATATTCCAGAAACTTATCGATTAATGAACATGGATTTTAAATGGCTTGAATCATGGCATTTTGTAAAAGCTGTTGATGATTTTTTCCAATTTGAACCAGAAACTTTGGGTAATATAGCTGGTTGCATTTATGACTCACACACATTACGTACGGAGGACTATAAAAAGTTTGGACGTGATTTGAGCTCTCCAATACATGGAGCGTTAGTTCAATTAATTGATGCAACAGGTAAAATCGTAGATAGTTATACAACAGATAATCTTCAAAACGGAATTTATGTTTTTAAGAGTATTGTACCAGGAAATTACAAATTGAAAGTTACTGAAGCCACACACTTTGAAAAGGAGGCCGAAATAGTGGTTGTTGCCAATAAAGTTTCGTATTCAAATATTGCATTAGATAGAGTCCGTAATACGCCTCCAGAAGTATTATCTTATACTCCAGTGTGGAAGCAAGACGATGCGCCAGTACTATGTAATACACTAATATCATTCCTTTTTAATTGGGATATGGATATTGAAGCCACAGAAAAAGCATTCTCTATTACTCCAAATGTAGAGGGTACCTTTAAATGGGAAGATTCAAATTATAAAATGACGTTTATTCCTAAAACTCCTTATGCAACAAATACCCTTTACACAGTAACACTTAACACCAATGCTAAGCATGCTGGTGGTGCGTCTATGGTAAAAGATTTGACATTCTCATTCCGAACGGCGGATCGTAATTTTATGGATATTATTGGTCAATTCCCTCAAAATAATGAAGAGGTTCATTATAAAGGAGCAATGATTGAATTACGTACCGATAAATTAATTAATGCTACTCCGATATTAAAACAAATTTCTGTGAAAAATTCTGCTGGTGAAGCTGTACCTTTAAAATCACGTGGAATGCAGTATAATAAGAGTGATTCACCTTATGGATTTGTTAAAATACCATTTATTAATGATCTCATTCCTGGAGAAAAATATGTATTGAATTTTTCAAACGCGATTTCGGATAAAGATGGTATAACGATAAAAGATGGTCTTACGGTAAACTTTACTGCTGTTGACGCAGGAGCCACTAAAGATAATGCAACAGTGATAACTGATTTTGAAGATGCAACGCAATATAGTGTAACTGCTGATGCAAGTACTGGATTTGTTTCAGCCACTGTAAAAGCTGATGCTTCTTCTAAACTATTTGGCTCAAAATGTTTAAACTTTGATTTCGAATTTGTAGGGAATCAAGGAGGTGAAATCGTATATCATAATGCCAATAAAAATGATAATTTTGTTACATCAAGCAATAAAATAGGAGCGCACATATATGGTGATATGTCATCTCATGAAGTGTATGCAATATTTTCTTCAGAAACCGATATTAAATACGTTAAGTTGTGCGATTTGACATTCAATGGTTGGAAATATGTTGAAATACCATTAAACACACTTGAGGGGGATAAGGATTATAGCTATGTTGGAATTAAATTAATACAAAATACTACACCTATGGGGGTTAAGGGTGCCTTTAAGCTCGATAATCTAATTAATTTTGGCAAGGGTAGTGGCGTAGATTTAATTGAAGTAGCTTCACTCACTGTTTATCCTAATCCTGCATCGGAATATATAATAGCTAATGCCGATGGTCTAATTGAGGGCATGCAACTTGTATCATTAAGCGGAGCTAATGTCGCTGATGTTGCTGGTAATACGATTAACGTAAGTGAAATAGCTAATGGCAATTATATTTTGAAGATAAAAATTGCTGGTAATTATGCAGTGCGTAAAGTAGTTGTAGCGCATAAATAATATAACAAAATGATGAAAAAAGTAATATTAATTATTGGTATGGCATTTATTTGTGCCATACCAACATTTGCAGCAGGGCTTAAAATAGAAAGCCGATATACTATAAAACTTGATAATAATACTAAGGCTTTTCACCCAGTAATAAGTAGTGATGGGCTTAAACTCCTATTTTCTACCGAAAGTTACATGGGGCTAAATCTATTAGATTTAAAGAATAATTCTACGACAACGATTAGCGAAAGCATAGGCGCTGGTTTTGAGCCAATTTTCTCTAATGATGGAAAAAGTGTCTATTACAAGTCAACAAGCGTGAATAATAGATTACGGTCGAGCAATGTTGAGCGATATGAAATTTCTACAGCAAAATCTAAAGAAATATTACCTCAAAGTAGAGAAAGTGTGCATTTAAGTGCACATAAATCGGGCGTAATAATTAAATCGGGCAAAAAAATGATGGGTGTAAAAAAGGGTAACGTTACAATTGCTTACACCGATTATAATCGCATTATTATAAACAATGGAGGAGTCGAAAAATCACTAAATCCTATTGCTGATGCGCATAGCTATATGTGGGTTTCGGTGTCTCCCGATGGCAATAAATTGCTATTTGTAGAGCCTTTTAAAGGCATTTTTGTATGTGATATCAATGGCGAAAATCTTCATGGATATGGTAAAGGTAGTGCGCCAATATGGTATGGTAATAACTTTATTATAGCCACAAAAAGTACCGATGACGGTTATATAGTGCTTTCATCACAATTATATGCAATTAATCTTAACACATCTTCGGCACTGGCTATTACTTCTTCTGATGAGATTGTTGATGATCACACTGCTTCATTTGATGCTGGTAAAGTTGTTTATTCAACTATTCAAGGCGAATTAAAGGTTCTCAAAGTAAATGTTGAAGAATAAAAATGATATGAAAAAGATTATAATAATACTTATATCAGTCCTCTTCGTTAATGTAGCAGCTGAGGCTGTTAAGATGAAGGATTTAAAAATATATATAAATCCAGGACATGGAGGACATGACTCCGACGACCGTCCTCAGACGATTTATCCATTTGCAAGTGGAGATCCCGAAGGTTATTGGGAGTCAAACAGTAATCTTGTTAAAGGATTGCTTATGTATAATATACTTGATTCGATAGGTGCAAAGCCTTATCTATCAAGGACGACAAACACTACTGCCGATGATCGTAATCTTAGTGGTATTGCCACAGAAGCAAATACTTTAAAAGCCGATTTGCTATTTTCAATACACTCAAATGCTGGTGAATCAGTCAATTATCCGCTAATGCTATATAGGGAGGAAGTAATAGGAACTCCCCGATATCCCGAAAGTATTGATTTAAGTAATCTATTATGGAAAAACTTGCATTCAAGCAAATTATCGCTGTGGACGCGTGACAATCCATATGTTGCTGGCGACTTGACTTTCTATGAAGGTCAGTGGACTGGCGGATTGGGCGTGTTGCGTACTCTATATATTGTAGGTCTTCTTTCTGAGGGGGGAATGCATGAGCATCGCCCTGAAGCGCATCGCTTGATGAATCACGACTTCTGCTGGCTTGAAGCATGGCATTTTGTGCGAACTGTTATGGAGTATTTTAATACTGAAGATCGGTTTGTTACTGGTAATGTGGCTGGTGTAATATATGATGATCATAATATACGTGAAAGTGTGATGCCATGGAAATCAACAGCCTATGGCCGTGATAAAAATGCACCTGTTAATGGCGCATATATTGAATTAAGAGATAATACAGGTAAAGTAATTCAGAAACGTACGACTGATAATATGTATAACGGCTTATTTGTTTTCCGTAATGTAGCTCCTGGAAATTATAAGCTCGTTGTCACGCATAATGACTTCTACTCATCTTCAAAAGATGTTACCGTAACAGCTAATGAAGTAACATATAATGACATTGCTATGTCATATAAGCGTGAATCGCCACTTGTAGTAGAATCCTATTCTCCAAGTGTAGCTCCAGATGAATTAGTAAGTTGTGTGATGCCTATTGTTATTAATTTTAACCACGATGTAGTCGAAGAATCTTTTAAGCAAGCATTTAAAATTGAGCCTGTTGTTGATGGCGAAATAACTTTTAGTAATTCTTTCCACACCGCAACATTTAAGCCTGTTGTAGCTTTTGACTCAAATGTAAAATATACTGTTACTTTATCTAAAGATGTCAAAACTCCCGATAAAGTATATACAACTCCAAATTTGGCAAGTGAATTAAGTTTCTCATTTAGTACACAAGGTCGTAATAGATTAGACTTAATCCAATCGTTTCCCGAAGATGCTGGACAAATACATTATGAGGCATCAGCCCTTGAATTTAGATTTGACAAAAAACTATATGCTAAAAATATATATGACCAAATAACGATTTATGATAAGGATAATAATATCATTCCTATAAATAAACGTTCGTCATCTTCTAATAAATTGACTAATGGTTATGGTAACGTAATAATAGTTCTTAATGGTAATCTCAATATTGGTCAACAATATAAAGTGGTGCTTGATGGAACTATAAAGGATGTTGATGGCATTCCGTTGACTGATACAAAAACTTTCAATTTTAAAGCGGTAAACGAAGGCGAAACAAAAGAGGGCAAATTAATAGATGGCTTTGAAACGAAAGAATGTATCACTTACGATGCTCAAAATTCTTTAGGAATTAAAACCGAGCCAGTAATATCTCTTAATAGTAGCAAATTATTATTTGACAAAGCATCTATAAGAATTTCTTATGATTTTATTAACCATAAAGACGGAGTTCTTGTAACTGATTATGTTGGTGGTATTAAAACTGTAACAAACGGGCAAGTTATTGGTATCCACGTTTATGGTGATTTGAATAATCATGAATTATATCTCGGTTTCACGGCTGGAACTGATACTAAGTATGAAAAAGTATGCAATCTCAATTTCTTGGGCTGGAAATACTTAGAATTTAAACTCACTACCCTTGAAAATAATGTGAATTACTCATTTAGTAATGTGAAATTAATTCAATCCGACGCACTTTATGCACAAAAAGGAGGATTCCAATTAGACAATCTTATTGCAAGAGAGCCAAGTGGCGTTGAAAATAATATTGTCGAAGGTATCGAAATATATCCTAATCCTGCGTCAGATAAAGTAACTGTGAGTGGAATTAATAATATAAATTCGCTTGAGTTATTTAATATGCAAGGTGGTCTTGTGAAAGTAAATTATGGCAATGAAATGTCGGTTACCGATTTCACCGCTGGAGTATATATGTTACGTATTAATACTTCAAGCCAAAGTTTTGTAAAACGAATTATTATTAAATAAATGTTATGTAATAGCAATATTTGGATAGCTTTAATTCTATAATATTTTATCTAAATATTGCTATTATTATGTTTTTTGACGTAAAATAGTACCATGAATATTAATTTTTAAAGATTTCACAGCGCTTATGGTGAAATAAATTATTATTTTGTTAATTTTGCCGTTGGAACAAACATATAAAATAGGTTCTGGATATAAGATATGAATATAATAGCAGAAAGTAGCTCAACAAGAACAGAATGGACTTTGGTAGATGGCGATTCTATTATTGAACACGCATTTACAGAGGGACTAAATCCTTATTTTCAAACACGTAGAGAAATAAGTCATAGTATTCGCTTAGAATTGCCTGAAGCGTTCTTTAAGCGTAGATGGGAGCATGTGTATTTTTATGGGGCTGGTTGCTCTAATGCCGAAAAAAAGAAAATTGTTGAGGCATCTCTCATTGCCCAATTCAAAACTCCTGTGACGGTTGAAAGCGATTTGCTCGGCGCTGCACGTGGATTGCTTATTAATGAGCCAGGACTTGCATGTATTCTGGGCACTGGTTCTAATTCATGTTTATATGATGGAAACGCTGTTGTGAAAAATGTTCGTTCGCTTGGATTTATTTTAGGCGATGAGGGTAGTGGAGCATATCTTGGAAAAACGTTTGTGAGCGATTGCCTAAAAGAAATTGCGCCAAAAGAACTTTGTGATGAGTTTTTTGAGAAATTTAGAATTACTCTTGATGAAGTTATGGATGCCGTTTATACTAATGCGTTTCCAAATCGTTCTCTTAGTACTTTTTCATTTTTCCTTTCCGAACATCTCGATAATGAGTATGTGTTTAAGTTGGTACATGATTGTATTATGACATTTTTCACTCGTAATATTGCACAATATAATTATAAGGAATATCCATTATGCTTTGTTGGTTCAACAGCTTGTCTTTATTCTGATATTCTTAAAAATATTGCTAATGAATTTGGTGTAGAAATTAAGAAAATCGTTCGTTGTTCAATGCCTGGTTTAGTGCAATTTCACGCAGGCGTATAACTTATTAAAAAATATTAAATTAATAGCTTTACCAATTTTTTGGTAAAGCTATTAATCTTTAAATATGTCCTTAAAATATAAAATATATTTATTTGGCGAAATACGCTTATTATTTGTTTCTTATTGTAAAATGTTTATATTAACTTTGTCGTAATATGAAGTGTCATTAATAATATTAGAAGAGTCTTAAATCAGTTACAATTAGTGCAATAAATATAATTATTAAATAATGAAGTGCCTAAAAGAAATCCTTATTACTACCTTGATTGTGTCGGGGCTATGTGTTATTGGTAATTTTCCAATTAATGCACAAAATACAGCTACAATTAAAAATGATTTGCAAAGCGTAGTGACATCTACTGTGCCACCTCACATGGGTATTGGGAAGATTAAAGTTAAGGACTTAAAAATTAATAAGAAAAGCCGTGTAATCAGTATTAACTTAAATGAAAATTACTCATATACTCCAATTAATGCGACTACTATTGCAACGCTGAAAGACAAAATAAAAGATGCTCTTGGAAGTGAATATTCTAAATATTCGATAAACGTATTAATTGAAGATCGAGATATTAACGATTTTATTTCATTGGATAAGGTTGCGCGTCAACAAAAGAAAGATGAATTTATTACACCTCTTGACCCATCAGCACGTTATTCAAAAGGACTTGATGGGAATATAATAGCTATGTGGCAAAGTCATGGTTGGTATTTTGAACCAAAACTCAATCGCTGGGAATGGCAGCGCGCTCGTATATTTCAAACGGTTGAAGACCTTTACACACAAAGCTATGTGATGCCATTCTTAATGCCAATGCTTGAAAATGCTGGGGCTTATGTTATAAGTCCTCGTGAACGCGATGTGAATATTCATGAAGTAATTGTAGATAATGATGCTACATTAGCTCAAGCTGGATATATTGAACTGAATGGTAACCGCAAATGGGGAAAAGGCAATGAAGGATTTGCATATAAACATAGTGAATATCATAACAATCAAAATCCATTTCAAGAAGGAACATATCGTGAAGTAAAAACGACTGATAATATTAAGAAAATATCAACGGCTCAATGGAATGCTAATATTCCTGTAGCTGGCGAATATGCCGTATATATATCATATAAAACTCTTTCAAAAAGTGCTACTGATGCCGTATATACGATAAATTATGCTGGTGGTAGCAAGCAATTTAAAGTAAATCAGAAAATGGGTGGTGGTACATGGATATATCTTGGACACTTCCAATTAGATAAAGGTGCGAGCAAATTACCTGTTGTTGAGCTTTCAAATTATTCTAATGACAATAATTCAATTATCACTGCCGATGCTGTAAAAATTGGTGGCGGATATGGTAATATTGCACGTATAGTGAAATCTCTTTCACCAAATGTAAAAAGCTCAGAAAAGAATAACGACAATCAGAAAATAAACACTCCTGCTATCAATTATCAGTATCAACTTAGTAATTATCCACGTTTCACTGAGGGCGCACGCTATTGGTTGCAATGGGCTGGAGTTCCCGATTCTATTTATTCACCGTCAGAAAACGTTAATGACTATACCGATGACTACAAATGTCGTGGTACATGGGTGAATTATCTTGCTGGTGGCTCTAAAGTTCTTCCTAAGCATAAAGGCCTTAATATTCCTGTCGACTTATCTTTTGCCTTTCACACCGATGCTGGAACTACAAGAAATGATTCTATTATTGGAACACTTGGAATATATTACTCAAACAATAACGGAAAATATGCCGACGGTACACCTCGTATTCAGTCGCGCAAGCTCACCGACCTTATTATGACCAATATCGTTAGCGACGTGAGAAAGCAATATGAGCCAAATTGGATGCGACGTGGAATGTGGGACAAGTCATACTATGAAGCACGTGTGCCAGAAGTGCCATCTATGCTTCTTGAGCTACTTTCTCACCAGAATTTTGCTGATATGAAATATGGACTTGATCCTAAATTCCGCTTTTCAGTGAGCCGTGCAATTTATAAAGGTATGTTGCAATTCCTCGCTGAGCGCGATGGACGCGACTACGTTGTGCAACCACTTCCCGTAAAAGACTTTTCTATTACAAATATGAGTGGCAATCGATATGCGCTAAAGTGGAATGCAACTATCGATACACTTTGCGATAATGCAAATCCAACGAAGTACATAATTTATGAGCGTATAAACGACAAGCAATTTAAAGAGCTTGATGCAACATCAATCACTCAATATAATGTATTGATAAAAGATAATGACATTCATAGTTATCGTATAGTAGCAGTGAATGATGGAGGTAGGAGTTTCCCATCAGAGATTCTCGCTCTCGGCATAGCACCAAATTCGCGAGGTGAAGTGCTCGTTGTAAATGGATTTACTCGCATTTCTGGTCCCGACTGGTTTGAAGCTGGAGATATTGCAGGATTTTATGATGCACGTGACCATGGAGTGCCTTATGAAAAAGATATTAATTTCATCGGCTCGCAATTTGAATATCGCCGTACAATTCCTTGGATGGACGACGATGCAGCTGGTTTTGGTGCAAGTCGTGCAAATTATGAAACTAAAGTCATTGCAGGCAACACATTTGATTATCCATATATTCATGGAGAAGCAATCAAGAAAGCAGGATTTTCATTTATCTCTACTGGCATTGATGCAATAACAAATGGCGATATAGACATGAGTAGCTTTAAGACAGCCGACTTAATATTAGGAAAGCAAAAAGAAACGATGAATGGACGTGGAGCATATGCTAATCAGTTTAAAGCATTTCCACAAAAGCTACAACAACAGATTGCAAAATTTTGTAACAATGGAGGAAGTATCTTTGTCTCAGGAGCGTTTGTTGCAACCGATATTTGGGATAAGAAAAATGTAAATAAAGAGGATATTAAATTTGCCGAAGATGTTCTTGGCTATAAATGGAGAGTAGGGCAAGCATCAGTCACTGGTGAAGCATATAGCGTGCCTACAATCTTCCCCGAATTTAATAAAGGCGAATATTCTTTTTCAAATGAATTAAATGAAGATATGTATGTAGTAGAATCACCCGATTCTCTTTATCCAGCCGATAGCAAGACGGGTTCTACATTTATGAGATATACCGAGAATAACCTCGTTGCGGGAATTGTTGTGACAAATAATAATTATAAAACTTGTATTATAGGATTCCCTTTTGAAACAATCAAAACGTCAGATTCGCGTAGCAAGTTGATGTCACAAATTTTAAATTTCTTCGATAATAAAAAATAAAATTATAATAACAAAAACTCAAAATTTCATGAAAAAGACCGTAAACTGCTTTATTCCCTTCGCAAGCGAAGATCAAGCAAAAGCTACCGTAGCAGGACTTAAAGAGAGCGCATTTGTAGGCAAAATATTTCTTTTGAAATGTGCCGATGCTAAAGGTTCTATTGAAGGTTGTGAGGAAATAGCTATAAAGTCGCTTAATTGTAGCGACACCATGAAAAAAATTGCTGCTAAGTCCGATAGCGATTACGTATTGATTTATACAAAATATAATACACTTCAACTTGGCATGTTCGCCCTTGAAAGAATGGTGAAAATCGCCGACGATTCAAAGGCAGGTATGATATATGCCGACCATTATCAAGTGTTAGGAGATGTAAGAACTAATGCCCCTGTTATTGATTATCAATGTGGTAGTCTACGTGATGATTTCGATTTCGGGTCGGTTATTATGTTTAATTCTTCAATTTTGAAGAATGCTGTTTCTAAGATTGCTAAAGAATATGACTTTGCAGGACTTTATGATATTCGTCTTAAAGTTTCTCAAGAAGCTGAATTAGTTCACATCAATGAATATCTTTATAGCGATGTAGAGCTTGATACGCGCAAGAGCGGTGAAAAGATTTTTGATTATGTTGACCCTAAAAATCGTGGACTTCAAATCGAAATGGAAGAGGCTTGCACATGTCATCTAAAGGCTGTTGGCGCATATCTAAAGCCTGAATTTACGAAAATTGAATTTGACAAAGGTAATTTTGAATTTGAAGCATCAGTAATTATTCCTGTTAGAAATCGTATCCGAACAATTCGCGATGCTATTAAATCGGTTCTTACACAAAAGACTAATTTCAAGTTCAATATTATTATAATTGACAATGGGTCTACCGACGGAACCACTGAAGCTATTGAAGAATTTACTGGAGATAATCGTGTAATACACATCATTCCTCAACGTAACGATCTTGGTATCGGTGGGTGTTGGAATATGGGCGTAAATCACCCTAAGTGTGGTAAGTTTGCTATCCAACTCGATAGTGATGACGTTTATAGCAGCGATAACACGCTTACTACTATGGTAAAAGCATTTTATGACCAAAACTGTGCAATGGTTGTAGGTACTTACATGATGACCGACTTTAATATGAATATGATTGCTCCAGGCATCATCGATCACAAAGAATGGTCGCCTGAGAATGGTCGTAACAATGCTCTTCGTATCAATGGACTTGGTGCACCACGTGCATTTTACACCCCAGTTCTTCGTGAAGTAAAAGTTCCTAACACCAGTTATGGTGAAGATTATGCACTTGGGCTCAATTTCTCACGTGAATATCAGATAGGCCGTGTTTATGATGTAGTGTATAATTGCCGTCGTTGGGATGATAATTCCGATGCCTCGCTCGATATTGTGAAGATGAACGCCCACAACCTTTATAAAGATCGTATCCGTTCATGGGAACTCTTAGCACGCATTGCGAAAAATAAATAATATAATAAGGACTCTAAGATAATGGGAAAAGTAAATTCTAAAGAAATAGCTACGCTATTAGAAGATCAATTATTAGTTTGGGATACTGCTAAGAATAATTATGATGCTCTAAAAGGTGTGAATGTCAAAGAATTGAAGTTAGGACAATCTACCGTTAAGGTGCAGTTTAATCCAGCGCGTATTACCTCTTCGGCGGCAAAGGTTGACACTAAATCACTAAAAGAACGCAAGTGTTTTTTGTGCAAAGCCAATCTTCCTGCTGTTCAAAAAGGTATTGCTTGGGGCGATAACTACACCATTTTGGTAAATCCGTTTCCTATTTTCCCAAAACATCTTACTATTCCTTGCAATGACCATGTCGATCAACGAATATTATCGCGTATTGGCGATATGATGGAAATTGCTACCGATCTTGATGAATATACACTCTTTTATAATGGACCTAAATGTGGAGCTTCGGCACCCGACCACATGCACTTCCAAGCTGGTAATAAAGGATTCCTTACTATTGAAGAGGATATAAAGAAAGGTGAAAAAATTGCTGTTAAAGCCGAAGGCAAAGCATCTTTGAGCAAAATTAAAGGGCTTTCTCATTCAACGTTTGTAATAGAAACTACTTCAATTAGCGATGGTGTAAGATTATTTAAGAGCCTTTATAATGCCCTTACAATCCCCGAAGGGGAACCAGAACCAATGTTGAATATATTGTGCTGGTATGAAGCAGGAACATGGATTGTGGTAGTTTTCCCTCGCAAGAAACATCGTCCTTCATGCTATTTTGCTGAAGGTGATGATAATATCTTGTTGAGTCCTGCCTCTGTGGATATGGGAGGCGTATTTATAACGCCACTCGAAAAAGATTTCTCGAAAATCAGCGATGTCGATATAAAGAAAATACTCGATGAGGTGTGCCTAAGTGACCGAGAAGCCGATGAAATAATTAATCGTATTAAATAATTAAGTCTATGAATATACCTCAAGTCAAGGTAGGAATTATGAATGAGCCTACTATAAAATTTGTTCTTAATAACGACTACACCGTAAATGGTGCTGTGGTTAATGGTGTGAAACAGGTTGAAATAAATGAGGGTAAAATTTCATGGCTTGGTTCTCTTTATGACGAATTAATTTTTGAACCTACTAACGTTGATAGTGATTCTTTTGAGCTTTTTGATGTTACAATTGGTGTTAATTTTCATTGGGAACGTAAAGAAAATCAAAGTTTTCGTGGAGCGCTACATTTAATTATAGAAAACCAAAAGATAACGGCTATTAATGTCCTGTCTGTTGAGGAATATCTTTTGAGTGTTATTTCTTCCGAAATGAGTGCATCAGCGTCTTTAGAGCTATTAAAAGCCCATGCCGTAATTTCTCGGAGCTGGCTCCTTGCACAAATTGAAAAAAACAAGAAAATCGTTGCAAGTGATACTAAATATGTTGCAAGCGAGATTGCTGAGGGCGAGATGATTAAATGGTATGACCGCGAAGACCATATTAATTTTGATGTATGTGCCGATGACCACTGTCAGCGATATCAAGGCATCACGCGTGCGTCCACTAAAAAAGTGGAGCAAGCTATCAAAGAAACTTGGGGCGAAGTAGTGATGTATAATGGTGAACTTTGCGATGCACGATTCTCAAAATGTTGCGGTGGAGTGTATGAGGAGTTTGAAAATTGTTGGGAACCTATCCATTACAAATATCTCGAAGCTCGTCATGATGGTGAAGATGAAATGAATTTTCCCGACTTAACTATCGAAGCAAATGCCGAAAAATGGATTTTGTCATCTCCAAAGGCTCATTGTAATACTACCGACGCAAAGATTCTATCACAAGTACTCAACAATTACGACCAAGAGACTACTGATTTCTATCGTTGGAAGGTTGAATATACCCAAGATGAATTATCAAAACTTATAAAGGAGCGTTCAGGCATAGATTACGGTAATATTATAGATATGCAACCAATTGCAAGAGGCACATCAGGACGACTTCATAAAATGAAAATAATTGGTGATAAGAAAACTCTAATTATTGGCAAGGAACTTGAAATACGTCGCACACTCTCCTCATCTCACCTTTATAGCTCCGCATTTGTTGTTGAGCGTAAAGAGATAGAAGATGGTGTACCACAACGATTTGTTTTGCGTGGTGCTGGGTGGGGACATGGCGTTGGATTATGCCAAATTGGTGCTGCTGTAATGGGCGAAAAAGGATATAAATACAAACAAATATTATTGCATTATTTTATAAATGCAAATATTAATAACCTCTATTAATAATAACATGAATAACTTAAAGAAAAAATCTCCGTGGGCTTGGATTCCTACGTTGTATTTTGCACAAGGACTTCCCTATGTTGCGGTTATGACGATTTCAGTGATAATGTACAAGCGTCTTGGTATTTCTAATACCGACATTGCATTATATACCAGCTGGTTATACCTCCCTTGGGTTATAAAACCATTTTGGAGCCCGTTTGTTGACCTTCTAAAAACAAAACGTTGGTGGGTGCTCACGATGCAATTAATCATTGGACTTGGACTTGCGGGAATAGCATTCCTTATTCCAACGCCATTCTTTTTCCAATTGACCCTTGCTGTATTCTGGCTTGTTGCATTCACTTCGGCTACTCACGATATTGCAGCCGATGGATTTTATATGCTTGCCCTCACCGAACATGAGCAATCACTCTATGTGGGTATTCGTAGCACATTCTATCGTGTAGCCACTATTGCTGGACAAGGATTGCTTGTTATTTTAGCTGGAGTTATTGAGTCTAATTCAGGGCTTGCTCCTTCAACACTTAGCATAGAAGCTGACCCGACTTATAAAAACGAAATAACGATTCCCGATTTTAAGGGAGTGGATTTGAACTCAAATGCTGAGATGCACTTTGTATATACATCGCCTAAAGTAAAAGTTGGTACAGAACTTGCCGATGGTGTAACAAAGACACAAATCGATTCAGTGCAGAATTTAGTAAAAGAATTAAATATTAATAATGGTTTTATTGTTAATGAAACCCATAAAAATGCTGCCACAGCTTCAAATATTCTTGAAAGTACTGGGCCAGGTGCATTTGGTCAATGGTTAAAAAATACTTTTGGTGAACCACGCGACCCTGAAGCTGGGAAATATGTAAATAATATTGCTGTTGTTGCCGTTTGTCTTTCTAAGCAACCCGCCGAAGGCGAAACAATAGTTCTTAATACAAATCACAAGGGTGATGCGAGTATATCGCTTATTCAAGGAGATCGTTTTGAATTTAATGCGTCAAACTGGAACACTCCTGCCTACATGGTAGTTCAAGCCGACCACAAGCTCAAAACTGTTGCGCTTGCTTCTTTTGAAGGGACATCGGGAAATATACCTTTTGCTTGGCTAATCGTATTCTGCACGCTATCAGGATTCTTCTTAATTGTATGTCTATATCACACATGGTCTTTGCCTGTTCCTAAGTCGGATCATGGTGCTAAGAACCTAAGTGCATCAAATATTTTCAAAGAGTTCTTTGAAACATTTAAGACATTCTTCCAAAAGGACCAAATTTGGGTGGCTATTGCCTTTATGTTGTTATATCGTCTGCCTGAAGCTCAACTTGTGAAACTAATAAATCCATTCCTCCTTGATCCTCGTGACATAGGTGGTCTTGGGTTAACTACTCAACAAGTAGGAATCGTATATGGCACCATTGGTATCATTGGACTGACACTTGGTGGTATCATTGGTGGTATTGTGGCTGCAAAAGGTGGACTTAAAAAATGGCTATGGCCTATGGCTTGGAGTATATCTTTAACTTGCGCAACATTTGTTTATTTAAGTGTCGTACAACCCGAAGATCTTCTTTCAATCAATATTTGTGTATTTATAGAACAATTTGGTTACGGATTTGGATTTACTGCTTATATGCTATACATGATTTATTTTGCCGAAGGCGAACACAAAACGGCTCATTATGCTATGTGTACGGCGTTTATGGCTCTTGGTATGATGCTACCGGGCATGGCAGCTGGTTGGCTTGAAGAATTAATTGGATATAAACATTTCTTCTACTGGGTGATGATATGCTGTGCTGCTACTATTGCAGTGTGTGCATTTATTAAAGTAGATCCATCATTTGGTCGTAAATTACCTGAAGAAGAAAACGAAAAAATCGAAGAATAATGAAAAAAATTATATTATCGTTAGCAATTGGGCTAACTGCTATCTGCATGAGTGCTATTACCAAGCCTGGTATCGAAGTCCTCAGAGATAATAACTTCAAGCAACTTGAAGGAAAGAGGGTGGGACTTATTACGAATCCTACTGGAGTAGATAACGCTTTAAAATCAACAGTTGACATCTTGCATGAAGCAAAAAATGTCAAGTTGATTGCCCTTTATGGTCCAGAGCATGGTGTGCGTGGAGATGTTCATGCTGGTGACCATGTATCTAATTTCACTGACCCTGCAACTGGCGTAAAAGTATTTTCTCTTTATGGGAAAACACGTCGCCCAAGCAAGGAAGTCCTAAAAGATGTAGATGTGCTTATTTATGATATACAAGACAATGGCTGTCGTTCATTTACTTTTATTAGTACCATGGGCGTTGCAATGGACGCTTGTGCTGAATATGGCATTGAATTTATGGTACTCGACCGCCCTAATCCTATTGGGGGAAATAAAGTCGAAGGTAACCTTGTTGAGCCTAAATATGAATCTTTCGTAAGCCAATTTGCAATCCCTTATCTTTATGGTTTGACACCTGGAGAGCTTGCAATAATGCTGAATGAAGAAAATATGCTTAAAGGTGGAAAGAAAGTAAAATTATCTGTTATTCCAATGAATGGCTGGACGCGTGATATGAATTTTAGCGCTACGGGTATGCCTTGGGTGCTTCCTTCTCCTCACATGCCTCAAGCAGAATCATCTTATTATTATCCAGTTTCTGGTATTCTTGGTGAACTTGGATATATGTCAATAGGTGTAGGTTACACTCTTCCGTTCCAATTATTTTGCTCATCATGGATAAATGCCGAAAAATTTGCCACTGATATGAATAGCCTAAATTTGCCTGGAATGATGTTCCGCCCTATACACATCAAACCTTTCTATTCGACAGGCAAAGGCGAGAATTTACAAGGCATTCAAGCATATATCACAAATTATGATGATGCAAATCTTACTCTTACTCAATTCTATGTTATGCAAGAATTAGCTAAGATGTATCCTGCTCACAAAACATTTGTACATGCCGATTCTACTCGCTTCAGCATGTTTGACAAAGTTTGTGGTAGTGACCAAATAAGAAAACGCTTTGCTAAAAATCATAATGTTGCCGATATAATTGAATATTGGAACAAAGATGTTAACGCATTTAAAGAAAAATCCCAAAAATATTATCTATATAAATAGATATTGTATTATGAACGAACAATATAAGAATTACCTCAATCTCATAAAAGATTTTATCCCCGACGATAGGGTTTACACCGACGATTTGCATTTGTTGGCGTGGGGTACTGATGCTGGTTTTTATAGAATGATTCCTAAAATCGTTATTCGATCAAAGAATGAGGAAGAGGTCTCAAAATTATTAAAACTCGCCGATAGGTATAATCTGCCTGTAACATTTCGTGCAGCAGGAACGAGTTTATCGGGTCAAGCAATTAGTGATTCTATATTGATTGTTGCAGGTAAGAATTGGGAAAAATATAAAGTATCTGATGATGCTAAGAGCATTACGATGCAACCCGGAATTATTGGTGAACGTGTCAATGAGATTTTAAAACCTTATAATCGCATCTTTGCGCCCGATCCTGCCTCAAAAAAATCGGCTATGGTTGGTGGAATTGTTGTCAATAATGCGTCGGGCATGAACTGTGGCACTCACGCTAATAGCGATAGAGAATTATATTCTTTGCGTATAGTCTTTGCCGATGGACAGATTCTTGACACTGGTAATGAGCAAAGTCGTGAATCATTTAAGAAGAATAATTCTGCCTTTATAGAAAAAATTGAAGAGATACGCGACAGAGTAATGGCCGATGAACAATTGGTAAAACGCATTAGATATAAATATGCAATAAAGAATGTTACGGGACTTAATATATACCCATTTGTTCTTTTTACTGATGTTTTCGACATAATTACACACCTATTAGTTGGTTCTGAAGGCACTTTGGCTTTTATTTCTGAATTGACGATGGCTACAAGTCATAACTACCCTTATTCAGCAAGTGCTATGCTCTATTTCAAAGATATGAAAGAGGCTTGCAAGGCTGTTGTAGCTATGAAAAATGTGCCTGTCCATGGGGCTGAATTACTGGATAAGAAATCATTGTCTTCGGTTAATGATGAAACGGGTGTTGGTCTCACTGCTATATTAACGGAGACAAAAGCTGATAGCAAAGAGGAACTCGAAAAAAATATTGAGGAGTATAAGTTCCGCGAGGCGTTGAAAGATGCCATG
>JAVWYO010000029.1:0-23780 GCA_036661515.1 Muribaculaceae bacterium
GGCAATACTGTGTGATATGAAACTGATTCTTTGCTCGTTGGTGTATTGAGTGTTGAATGGTTGTATTCATACCGAAGTTGGGTGAATAATGTAAATTTCTTAATTGGTACATTATAGGTTGCATACACGCCTTGTATAAAATCCTTTCTTTTGCTATCCTGTTCACTTTGTGATTGAATATAAGTGTAATTATTACTTATATAGTCGGAACTGATGCCAATACCGAATTTGTTGATTTTATTGATAGCGAAAGTGTAATTTGCTTCAAAATTCAACAAATCGTATTGACTTTTGCTATTTATGGCAGAGTGCGTGTCTCTTTCTTCGCTAATTGTGCCTGTCTGCTCTATAAAAACATTCTTGTCGCTGTTGTTTGCGATTCTCGAATAGTTTAAGCCAAGATTTAACGAGGATAATGCATTTCTTTTTACGAAATAAGACATAGTGGCATTATGGCGATTGTTATTGTCCTTAGGTGTGTCACTCAGTTCTCTATATAATGTAGTAGCATTATCTTCTAAAAAGGTGTGGTAGATATTCTGATTACGGTTTGATCGGGTGTATGCCCCATTGTATTGCATTGACAGATAGCTGTTATTATTGAAATTGTAGGTCAATCCGGCAAGTGTGTAATATCCATCTCTATGATTTGTCAATGAATCTGTTATATAATCATTTATTGAGTTATAATTTGCTGTCTTTGCTATTGCCGTGTTCTGTTCACTCCACAGATGTTTGTTAGACAATTCATAGTGAAAGGAAACAAGCGTTGAAAGTTTCCCTGTCTTTGTGGAAATGTTTATGTTTGATTCATTACTAATTTTTCTACCCACAATAATCTCTTCGCTTACATTTAGTCCAATATAATCTTTTATTCTTTTTCGTAGTGTTATTTTCACCACCGATTGAGTAGATGATTTATAGCGAGCGCCGGGGTCTCTTATAACCTCTATCTTAGCAACGTCGTTTGAACGCAACATTAAGAGCTCTGATTCTGTAACCTTACGTTCGTTGATGTAGATGTCAGGAGATGTTTCGTTCAACAATTTTACTCCACCATTGCCATCTTGCATCAATCCGGGGGTAAGTACAAGCATATCTTTTATGCTTCCAGCATCGCCCAAGTAAGTACCAACGATATTAGATATTTCATAGCTTGTCCCCTCTCGTTTTACAACACATTTTTTTGCTTCAACTACTACTTCTTTTAACTCTATTGATCTTTGTTCTTGAAGATATAAAACGCCTAAATCATAGGTTGATGTTTTCACATCGATAGAGGTTGTTAAATCAGCATAGCCCTGTGATTTTATCCTGATGTTATAACTACCTACCGTATCAACTGGTAAAGAAAACGCCATATCATAGAATGTCCCTATTATAGTGTCATTGCCATTAGATATACTTACAGTATAAGTACCAACTTTATCATCATTGCCAATTTCTCCATAGATGTAATTTACGGCTTGTGCCATGTTTGAACAGGCAAATATTATAATTAATGGGAGAGTAAGTAAATGTCGCATAATTATTTTTTTATAAATTGAGTAGGAGAAATTTAAAGTAGTTTTCTCCTACTCAATTATCCTAATTACTATTTATTGTATTAATCTTTTACCTTCCTTTGAATATTTAATATCATCATGACCTTTAACATCAAGCTTATAACCTTTTTCGGGGTCAAATGAAATCTCTTCAACACGATTTTGAATGCGTTTTGACAATAAATACCTATAAGCTTCCTTTGGGATTAATTTTTTCAATAATTTGTGGGGGATAGTAGCATTATTTGGTGCTTCAACCTCAGCCCATTGCCCAGCATCGGTAATTTCAATCTTGTAACCATTAGATAGCTTTAATTCATTAACGCCTTTCATGGTTAACTTATTGACTTCAGTTACCTTTACTTTGTGGAAATTGCTCTTGATAAATGTTTTTACAGCAGCTGGCATAGCATCGTAAGACGAAGAAATACTAACCACAGGACCAGGACCCATAGCCCTTACATTGCCATTAGTTTGTGCAAACGCAGTGAAGCCGAATGCTACGGCAAGCACTAAAAGTGCATTAAAAAGGATTCTTTTCATAATGTATAATTGATTTAAATTTAGGTGCTTAAGAAGCTGTTTTATCCTACATTTTATTACTTAACTGATTACAATATTAGATATATTTTAGGTAATTTCAAACTATTTAATCGATTAATTTCAACAAAACAGCAAAAAGCCTGTCTAAAACGAGTTAGACAGGCTGTCAGATTACATTTATAAGGATTAGATATTCTTTAATTTAAACGTCCCGTTTTAGTGAAATTAAGCGTGTTGCTTTGTCCACAACTAACTGAAAATCCCTTATCGAAATCAAAGGTAATGCTGGTTACTTGATTTTGTTTTTGATTTTTTGAAATATAATCCAATGCCTTTTTGGGTAACAGCCCTTTCAACAATTTACCTGAGAATTGCTCCCCTGTGGGTGCTTCTACCCCACTCCATTGCCCATATTGATCAAAAGTAATTGAACTTCCATCGGAAAGAGCAACGTTATATCCTTGAGCAGTAACATTTACTCCATTTACATCTTCATGATGAAAATAGGTATTAATGAATTTTGAGGCATCTACGGGCAGTGTTTTCATGTTTTCAACGCTTGATTTTCCCGTCGAATCACTACTGTTTATATTTGCATATGTCGTAGAACAAGTAAATAATACTGCGACAACTAAAAGTGATTTTAAAATAGTTTTCATAACATATTGTTTTTTGAGTTTGTTTTATCGTTTTGCTATAAATACAGTACAATATTACTGCTTTTATACATACCTACCAAATATAAAACCCACTATTTAGAGCATAATGCTTTACATTTGCTATTCACACACTTTCAAAAAACACATTTAAAGCCTATACTCATTTCTTTTTTTTGCATAAAAAAAGGAAGAAATGATTTATTGTCATTTCTCCCCATTTTTATATAGCAATTTGCTTAGATAGTTAAACTTAGTTAACTCCGATTTGTTCGCTTACGCTCCGTTTCATCAAGAATAATTTTACGTATTCGTAAAAAATTAGGCGTAACTTCTACATATTCATCTTCCTTAATATATTCAAGTGCTTCTTCAAGACTGAATACTATTGGAGGGATAATGCGCGCTTTATCATCAGAGCCAGATGCACGAGTGTTTGTCAGTTTTTTTGACTTCGTCACATTAACAACGATGTCGCCATCTTTTGCGTTTTCACCCACTACTTGCCCACAATACACTTCCTCTTGAGGAAATATAAAGAACTTACCACGATCTTGTAACTTATCAATAGCATAGGCATAGGCAGTACCAGCTTCCATTGCAATAAGAGAGCCATTAGTACGACGTTCAATAACGCCCTTCCATGGTTGATATTCAAGGAAACGATGTGCCATTATAGCCTCACCAGCCGACCCCGTAAGAACATTATTTCTAAGTCCTATAATACCACGTGATGGAATATTAAACTCTAAATGTATACGGTCGTTTTGTGCTGACATTGCTATCATCTCGCCTCGACGGCGTGTTACCATATCAATTACTTTACTTGAATATTCCTCTGGAACATTGATTGTAAGTAATTCTACTGGCTCACACTTTTGACCATTAATCTCTTTAATAAGTACTTGAGGCTGTCCTACTTGAAGTTCATATCCTTCACGGCGCATTGTCTCAATAAGTACTGACAAGTGAAGCACGCCACGACCATAAACAATCCAAGCATCTTCATTCTCAGTCCTTTTTACCTTTAAAGCAAGATTTTTATCTAATTCTTTAGTAAGGCGGTCGGCAATGTGACGAGTAGTAACAAGCTTACCATCTCTACCAAAGAAAGGAGAATCATTAATTGTAAAGGTCATCGACATCGTAGGCTCATCAATTGCAATACGTTCGAGTGGCTCTGGTTTATCAAATACAGTGACCGAATCACCAATTTCAAAACCTTCAAGACCTACAAGTGCGCAAATATCGCCCGAAGCCACACTCTGCACCTTTACACGTCCCATACCAATGAAAGTATGCAATTCCTTTATGCGTTGCTTAACAACAGAACCATCTTTCTTACTTAATCCTACATCCATACCCTCGCGCAATACACCTCTGTGCACACGCCCTATAGCAATACGCCCAACATAAGAAGAATAATCAAGAGATGTTATTAGCATCTGAGGATCTCCATCAAGGGTAACTGGTTCTGGAATATATTCAATTATTGCATCAAGCAATGCAATAATATCGGTCGTTGGAGTTTTCCATGAAGTACTCATCCAATTTTGCTTAGCCGAGCCATATATTGTAGGGAAGTCAAGCTGATCCTCAGTAGCATCGAGGCTACACATAAGATCAAAAACCATCTCCTGAACTTCGTCAGGACGACAATTTGGCTTATCTACCTTATTGACGACAACAACAGGCTTTAACCCCATTTGAATAGCCTTTTGTAGCACGAAACGTGTTTGAGGCATAGGACCCTCAAAAGCATCGACTAAAAGGAGACATCCGTCAGCCATATTTAGTACTCGCTCCACTTCACCACCGAAATCGGAGTGACCTGGAGTATCAATTATATTGATTTTATAACCCTTATAGTCTATCGAAACGTTCTTTGAAAGGATTGTTATCCCTCTTTCCCGTTCCAGGTCATTATTATCAAGAATTAATTCGCCTGATGTCTGATTCTCTCTAAAGAGGTTACCAGCCAACAGCATTTTATCTACCAAAGTAGTTTTGCCATGGTCAACGTGAGCGATGATGGCAATATTTCTAATTTTTTGCATACCTAACCATTTTCAGGGTGCAAATTTAGTCATAAAATACAAGAAAATAGGTGTCTAATGAATTTTTTATGCAAATAATATTTTATTTCCAAAATAATCCATACCTTTGCAACACAAATTTTATTAACTAAGTAAAACTCTTGAAAGAATGCATTTGAATTCTGACGAAAAGAAAGAGATCTTCGGGACATACGGAACGTCCAATACTGATACTGGGTCACCTGAGGCTCAGATTGCATTATTCTCAGTCCGTATAGCTCATTTGACTGCACACATGAAGTCAAATCATAAGGATCATAGTACTGAAAGGGCTCTAAAGAAATTAGTAGGTAAACGTCGTCGTCTTCTTGATTACCTAATCAAGAAAGATATTACTCGTTACCGTACGATTATCGCTAAAAAAGAACTCGGAATCAGAAAGTAATCACTATCGTGATTTCTTAAAAAAAGACTTGAGCATCTTCCTAATTATTGGAAGATGCTCTTTTTTTGCCTCAAATACGCTATTATTTAGTAAATTTGCAAATTCAATATTACAACTAAGAAGCTGTTTTAATTTATTTCAGAGATATTTATATAGCTTTCTTTTTAATATTGAATTTTAGGTTTTGGACTCTTTTAGGCATCTTTTTCATAAATAGTCTCAAATCTATTCTGAAATAAATTAAAACAACTTCTAAGTGGACGAAGAAAAATATATGTTACAGATACAAGATGCATTAGTGAGCCTCGATGTGATAGAACAATTCTTTATATGCAACCTTGAGCATTGTCTTGGTGCATGTTGCATTGAAGGTGATGCTGGCGCTCCTATTACAGAGGAAGAATACGAAACGCTTAAACGAATACTACCTGATGTGTGGGACGATTTACTCCCATCAGCACAAGCTCGAATTAAAGATAAAGGCGTGGGATATATTGACGAAGAGGGAGACTTAGTCACTCAA
This sequence comes from Muribaculaceae bacterium, assembly GCA_036661515.1. Taxonomy (GTDB): domain Bacteria; phylum Bacteroidota; class Bacteroidia; order Bacteroidales; family Muribaculaceae; genus HGM05232. The sequence continues at coordinate 5,748 of JAVWYO010000029.1, forward strand.
ATCGTTGAGGACAAAAATTGCGTCTTCACTTGTTATGACAAAGGAGGAATGTGCCAATGTGCGATAGAAAAGGCTTATAGGGAAGGACGCATAGACTTTTACAAGCCTATTTCATGCCACCTCTATCCGCTACGTTTAACAGAATATCCAACATTTATCGCCGTGAATTATCACAGATGGAAAATATGCAAAGCAGCCGAAGTTCTTGGACGAAAAAACGGTGTGCGACTATATCAATTCCTAAAAGAACCACTCACAAGGCGATTTGGAACTGAATGGTATGACGAATTAGAGAAGACCTGCGAAAATTACATTGCAGAATATTGCAAATAGTGTCATTCAACATCAAATATTTCATACAACTTCACACCAAGTGCAACACTTATTTTATACGCATTCTTTACTGTAATATTCGTTCGTCCGGCCTCAATACGCGACATATTTGATTTTTCAAAATTACACATTGCCGCAACATCTTGCTGGCTAAGCCCCTTTCCCTCACGAATAGTCCTAATATTATCACCTATTCTTATAAAAAGTTGTACATCATTCATAATTTCTTTGTTATCATTTGTGATAACAAAGAAAACTTCATATCTTTGCAATCAGGTTATCATATATGATAACAAATGACAATATATAAAAAACACACGCGCGAAGACCACCACTCAATAATTTATATTGATGGTGGCCTTCTCTATTATAAACCCTTGTGAGGAACAATAATTGCATCATTAGTGTTTTTATAGCATAAACTATAAACGTTATATGCAATGAAAAAAAATCTATTATTTGTTATTACGCTATTATTGTTGGCAACTTTTAGCACACTAATGGCGCAACAGCCTATGGGCGAAGTAAAGCAAACGGCTAAGAAGCATAATGTAAATCGGTTATCTGAAGCATTTTACATTCCTAATCGATTTAAGGGTAAAACGATTCTCGTCACTGGTGGTGCACGAGGGATTGGCAAGTCAACCGCCCTGCGGGCAGCTAAAGAGGGGGCAAATGTCGTTATCATGGATTGGCTTGAAATTGATGGCAAGAGAGTGGTTGATTCAATAAAAAATATGGGCGGTAATGCCCTATTCGTACAAGGAAATATACAAAAAGATGAGGACTGTCGACGTGCCGTTAGAGAGGCTGCTACGACTTATGGAAAATTGGATTATGCTTGTCTCAATGCTGGAGTTATGGACGGAGTGTTCTCTGGAACACCATTTAAGTTTGATGAGACACAACGCCGACTAATGCCTGCAATTATCACTGATGCAACAGATGAATATTGGGACAATGTGTTTGCAACAAATGCCGCAGGGACATTTAAGTCAATGCGTGCAGTACTGGCTCAAATGCTAAAACAAGATAATGGAGGTGCTATTGTTGTTGTCTCCTCGATAGCTGGAGTGACAGGGTTATCGGGCAACCCCGCCTATGTGGCAAGCAAGCACGCCGTGAATGGGCTTGTACGCAACGCTGCCATAGACTATGCCCCATATGGGATACGCATTAACTCAGTTAATATGGCAGAAACAATGACACCAATGGTGGAACGAGCTGGGGATTTCGTCAGAGCAGAGAAAAAGGCTGGATTGGGATTTGGAATGGGCAGTATCAAGACAATGAGTTTACTCAAATATTGTGATTCAGAGCATCGTGGCTCATTTCCTTGGGAACAAGCCTCAACAATGCTATACCTTATTTCAGACGAGGCATCGGCAATTACAGGCTCAGTAATTACAACCGACGGAGGCTGGACTGATTATTAATAGCGTGGCAATGAAAAAACTGTATTTTCTACTCTTCATAGCCTTTATTTTACCATTTAATGGACTAATGGCACAAAGCAACAATGCGCTATCCATATACGAAGGAGAGCGCATTCAGGGAATCGATTTTGCGTACATCGATTTACCGACAGACTCCTTGAAGGCTATTGAAATGAAACAAAAAATAGAAAATACATTCCGCGTATATCCTTATAGTCATTTCAGTGAGTTCCAAGTAAACTATGGAATTTCTCAAATCAGAAATATTCCTTTTGTCAGCGATGCTCTATTGACAATAATTATGCAAGGCGATGGTGGCGTAAAACTTGTGATAACAACAACTCTTAATAAAGACGAAACAATAACAAGTAAGAACATCAACATTTTTAAAAACTTACGCTCATTTCCTGTTATCTATTCCAATGAGCATTCTTTTCTCACCGCAAAGTTTTCGGCATCAGAGATGGCATATAGTAACAACAACGCATGGTTTGCACAACCCGATAAGTTGCTTGTAGATAATCCATTAGCTAACGGAGCATCTGGCAAAGGATACTCTGCTTGGATTGAAGGATTTGCTATGGGTGGGATATATGGAATAACTCGATTATCAGCATGGCAAAATCTACATATTTATGGTGGGACAAGTTACATAGTTTCATTTAGTGCTGGCAACGAATTATTTACCAATAAGGCACGCATTTACGGTGACATTGAAGATGCTTTCGTAGGCATAATTGGAGGAAAGCGATTAGATAAAGAGACCGATTACTCATATAGTATTTTTTATGGTCGCAAACAATTTGTATTAGGCAATGGGTGGCTTATTATAAACACCTCAATGAACGGACAAGAACGTGCTGCACTTCAACTCAATCCTCGCTGGGCAGCGCGAAATCTTTTTCAGGCTGGCTTTCGCTGGAATAAAATGCACTTACAAGTATTTCAACTTCGCCCTAATGAACTGCCAATATTTTATAGTCACACTATTATCAATGGCTTGAATCTTGAATGGGATAAAAGGAGTGAAATACAACTTGGCATCACTGCATTAAATTCGCCTCGCTCTGATGTGAAATATTACATGCCCGATGGCACAATACATTATAGGAAAGGACTTTGGGTATATAATTTACGTTTATACGGTAATCCCCCAACAGGAGAAAATGGGATATTCTATAAAGCGGAAGCTGGACTTCAGAATAATTCAAACTTCAAAATGCGAGCCTATGCCTGGTATACACAATTAGGGTGGAACTTTGCCAAGACGCAAGGAAAACCATCATTAAGCTATCGATTTGCTTATTTTTCGGGTGACAATCCTAATACTAAAGCCTATGAGCGATGGGATGCGCTCTACACTGGAGGCACTGGCGAGCAATGGGTACAGGGTTCAAACATGTATAAACTTGTTCAAAATTCTAATGAAATGACCCACATGGTGCAACTATCATATTCTCCGATACCAAAGATTCAAACGGTCACACAGATATGGTCTTTTCTTGCACCACAAAAGAATAATTTAGGCGGAAATCCCGGCTTATCAACGATGAAATCTAATTATTATGGCACTGAATTAAATTTCACGTTCAAGTATTTTCATTCGCGCAATTGGTATTTTCACTTAAATACAGCCATCACATTTCCAGGTAATGCCATTACGTCAGTCATTCCTGGTACAAAAACATGGTTTTGTCTAATGGCATTTATCCGATATTCGTTATGATGTATTTGCATAAAAAAACCGCCTTAATTTGGCGGTTTTTTTATTATCATTATTCCCATTCAATAGTTGCTGGTGGCTTTGAAGAAATATCATAGCACACCCTATTTACGCCCTTAACTTTATTGATAATATCATTTGATACTTTTGCCATAAAGTCATAAGGAAGATGAGCCCAGTCGGCAGTCATAGCATCGGTACTTGTTACCGAACGAAGAGCTACGGCGCGCTCGTAGGTGCGCTCGTCACCCATCACGCCAACACTCTGCACGGGTAGCAATACCACACCTGCCTGCCACACTTTATCGTAAAGATTCCAATCCCTAAGACCTTGTATAAATATATCGTCGGCTTCTTGCAAAATTGACACTTTTTCGGGAGTTATATCGCCCAAAATACGTACAGCAAGTCCCGGTCCCGGAAATGGGTGACGACCTATTAAATGCTCTGGCATACCTAATTGCCTACCCACACGACGCACCTCATCTTTAAAGAGTAATCGTAACGGTTCACAGAGTTTTAGGTTCATCTTTTCTGGAAGACCACCCACATTATGGTGACTCTTTATCACTGTTCCTGTAATAGACAATGATTCAATGCAATCGGGATAAATAGTACCTTGCGCAAGCCAACGAGCATCTTTTATTTTATGTGCCTCAATGTCAAACACATCGATAAACCCTTTTCCTATTATTTTACGTTTTTTCTCAGGGTCGGTAACTCCAGCAAGTTCACTAAAGAATTTTGCACTTGCATCAACGCCTATCACATTAAGTCCAAGACATTCATAATCGTGCATAACATTAGTAAATTCATTCTTACGAAGCATTCCATGATCGACAAATATACAAGTAAGATTTGCACCAATAGCCCTGTTTAAGAGCACAGCAGCTACCGACGAGTCGACACCTCCACTAAGTCCAAGTATCACTCTATCATCACCAATTGTAGCTTTTAAATCGGCTACTGTGCTTTCAATGAATGACTCAGCGCTCCAATCTTGACGACCTCCGCATATATCAACCACAAAGTTTTTTAATAGTTGTGTTCCATCTTCGGAATGGAACACTTCGGGGTGAAATTGCACGCCCCACAACTTCTCACCTTCGGCTTGATAAGCAGCTATTGCCACTTTATCGGTAGACGCTATTACATTGAAGTTATTTGGTATTGCAGTTATTGTATCGCCATGGCTCATCCACACTTGTGAGTTATCCCTAATACCTTTGAGTAGCATATTTTCTTTGTCAAAAGTAGTGATATGCGCTCTACCATATTCTCTACTTTCGGCTGGCTCTACTCGTCCGCCATTAGTATAAGCCATATATTGTGCACCGTAGCAAATTCCAAGTATCGGATATTTACCGCGAATATTAGTCAAATCAATTTTAAACGCCTTATCATCATATACCGAAAATGGACTTCCAGAAAGGATTACACCTATCACCGATGGATCATCTATTGGAAACTTATTATAAGGTAATATTTCACAATACATATTTAGCTCTCGCACTCGGCGACCTATTAACTGGGTCGTCTGCGAGCCAAAATCAAGGATTATTATCTTTTCTTGCATAAAAGAGTTATTTTTGATGTTATTATATTATTTATTTTTTCAATTCTTCAATTTTCTTTATATCACCTACAATCCACAGCACGTCGGCTTGTTGAAATTCATAAGAACCTGTGGGCTTCACATATTCATTCTCACCATGCTGCACAGCAACGAGCATACTTGTGTAATCTTCGCGAATACGCGCATCTGCAACAGTTTTTCCTATTAGCGGTGAACCTACACTTATTTCAAAGTGAACAAATTGTATATTGTTTGGGTCAATACTTACTTCAGCCTCTACTACATTAGCTTCAACAACACTTAGTATTTTATTAATCTGCTCATCATTACCTATAACACCAAGCAAGTCGCCAGGAAATATTCTCATATCGCTTGAAGGAATAGGATATATCTGTCCTCCACGCTGAATGCTCACCACATTAACGCCATATTCTCGACGTAAGTTAGAATTTACCAATCGTTCACCAACAAATGGACAACTATACCCCACCTCCATGTATGCAACATGAAGGTCAGAAACAAGATTATTAGCTTTACCACTACGTCTTAGTTCCCGTTCATTGAGATTATTCACAAATTTAGATTCTATGATGTGCATTCTCTTTCTTACGCTCTTTGATAAGAACACCACAAGCAATACTAATATAGAAAAGCCAAATGTAAAGCCAATAGCATGTGTATACACTTCACTTAAAAACCCTATCACAAATCCAAATGCAAGAACTATTCTCAACAACGACATCACCACAAGTGGCACGCTCGATCGGCTTCCACTTATTGCGAGCAATTTATCGCGTTCAGTTTTCTTTGTACTTGGTGTAGAAAGGGCAAGCAAGAATGGAGCCATAGCCGAAAGCGTGATTATAGTAGCTATTAGCGTTCCCGTTGATGACGGAATGAGACCCTCCATAAATGGGAAGAAATATAATCGTGAAATTGAAATAATAGCTATTAGTATGCTGGAATATAACAATATACGCCACAAGTATCTGCCCGATACTATCTTCCATAATGTATGCAATTCCGATTCTATTGCGGCTTTGCTATATCTATTGATTAGAAAGCGCATATTAGCTGGTAGATGTGCTTCAATCCAATTGTAACACGGAAGAGAGAAGCGAATAAAGTATGGCGTGAAGAATGTTGTAATCACCGACACTGCAACAATCATAGGATAAATCGTAGGGTCAAGCACGCCAAGAGTGATTCCCATAGTGGCTATAATGAAGGCAAATTCACCTATCTGCGTAAGGCTAAATCCTGATTCTATCGCTATTTTTAGCGTTTGCCCTGTCACAAGCATTCCAAATGTTCCAAAAACTATCATTCCTACTATCACAACACTCGAAAGTAATAAGATTGGACCCATATATTCCCATATTATGTGAGGATTTACCATCATTCCAACGGAAATAAAAAATACTCCTCCAAATAAATCTTTCACAGGCTTCACTACTTTAGATATATGTTCGGCTTCGCAAGTACCTGCGAGTATCGACCCCATCACAAATGCTCCAAGCGCAAGAGAGAAACCCGAATACACCGAGAATATCGCCATTGAAAAGCAAAGTCCCATAGATGTTATGAGTAGCAATTCATCGTTTATAAAACGACTAAAATATCTAAAGAATGAGGGTAAAACGAAAACTCCTATTGAAAACCAAATTACAAGGAAAAATACGAGTTTAAAAACGCTATACACCATTTCAGAGCCCTCAACAGTGTTGTTTATTGCCACTGACGATAAAATCACCATCATTATCACGGCAAATAGGTCTTCGCATATCAATACCGCAAAAACCAATGACGCAAATTTTCGTTGCCTTAGGTTTAGGTCGGTAAATGCTTTTATTATAATTGTAGTCGATGACATTGAAAGCATCGAGCCAAGAAATAGCGAATTTATAAAGCTAAAATTCATCAACTTGCCCACAAAGAATCCAAGGCATAGCATTCCCGTCACTATGATTAGAGCAGTGACAATGGCTGACCCTCCCACATTCAGCAACTTTTTAAAGCTAAATTCAAGACCTAAACTAAATAATAATACGACGATTCCTATCTGCGCCCAAAATTCGATATTTTCTTCGTTTGTTACCGATGGAGCTAATAGAAAATGTGGGCTTGCAAGAAAACCTGCAACAATATATCCAAGCACCACTGGCTGCTTGAGCTTTTTAAATATTAGAGTTGTTATTGCTCCAATGATTAGTATCAGAGCAAGATCGCCAATAAGGTCGTCAACTACTACATCTGAAACATTAGCACCTTCATTTGTATTAGTATTCGTTGCCACACCAATAGACGTTGAGGCATCATTATCAAACGATACTACACTCGAAGCATCTGCTAAATACTCCGAAAAAGGTGTCGATTGCAGTGATGATTGTGTCATTATTTTTATATGCTTATTTCATTAGTTAACGAGATTGATATCGTTTCTCTTAGTTCATGTATTTCCTTAAAGAGGGCAAATGTATCGGTATTAGCATTCAACAATAATATGAAATCTATTATTGTCTTATCTTCGGCATAATAAATTTTCATATATGAATCCGATAAATGTATTTTGTGGTGCTTAAATATCTTCTTATAAGCATCTAAAGAAGCAACAACACCTTTTACTTCAACTAACAGTATCTTTGACTCCCAGCCAATATTCACTTTTCGTTCATACTTCTCAAATAGCACAAGAATGAACAATATAAACAACGTTGCAACCACAGCAAGCACATAAAGCCCTACACCTACTGCCATACCAATCGTTGCAACCATCCATATTCCAGCTGCGGTGGTAAGCCCTCGTACAGAGCCCTTCATCTGTATTATTGCACCAGCACCAAGAAAACCAATACCAGTGATTACTTGTGCCGCTATACGACCAGGATCGCCATTCTTAAGCCCTAAATATTCTTGTGGAATGTATATAGAAAGTAGCATAGCAAGTGTAGCCCCCATAGAGATGAGCGCAAAAGTGCGCACACCAGCTATCTGACCCTTCCGCTTACGTTCAAAGCCTACTGCGCTACCTAATAAAAGGCTAATAAACAATTTTGCAATTGCACTCGGCGTAGTGACCTGCGTTGAAGTTATCGCATCAGAAATATAGAGCAATATGTCATTAATGCCAGTAGTTTCCATTTCACAAAGTTACTCATTTTTTTGAAAAAATATAGCACAGAAATTCTCTTAATTACATAGGCATTTTTTTCGCTATTATTTTACTATCTTCGTGTCCGATAAAAAATGATAACAAAATAACTATGTCGCGAAAAGATAATGAGCTCACTGGTGTGAGCCTGCTGGGAAATACTGGCGTTGCATATCCTACTGAATATGCGCCCGATATTCTTGAAACATTTAAGAATAAGCATCTTGAAAATGACTATCTTGTAACATTCAATTGTCCTGAATTTACAAGCCTTTGTCCTAAGACTGGGCAACCCGATTTTGCCAAAATAATTATTAGCTATATTCCAAACGAGGATATGGTAGAAAGTAAAAGTTTAAAACTTTATCTGTTTAGCTTTCGTAATCATGGCGACTTTCACGAAGATTGCATAAATATTATTATGAAAGACCTTGTAAAACTCATGAACCCTCGCTATCTTGAAGTCACTGGGATTTTTACCCCTCGCGGAGGTATTTCGATATATCCATTTGCAAATTATGGCGATAATGAGCATCAAGAGATGGTGCGCACTCGCATAATGGCTTGTTTCCGTAACAACTAAATAAAACATAATCAAAATGAAAGATGCAATTATAATAGTATCAGGTGGAATGGATTCCATAACGATGCTCTACGAATACAAAGATATTATATCTATTGGCGTGACATTTGATTATGGCTCAAATCATAATGCCCGTGAAGCCGAATGGGCGCGCATACACTGTGAACGTCTTGGTATAAAGCACATGTTAATACCTCTTGACTTCATGGGAAAATACTTCAAAAGTTCACTCCTTTGTGGGGCTGACGCTATTCCTGAAGGTGACTATGCCGATGAAAACATGAAATCGACTGTCGTTCCTTTTCGTAATGGAATTATGCTATCTATTGCCTGCGGAATTGCCGAAAGCAATAACTTGAAACGCGTGATGATTGCTAATCACTGTGGCGACCATTCAATATATCCCGATTGCAGAGCATCATTTATCAATGCTATGTCCGAAGCATTACAGGCTGGCACTTACGATAATATAAAGATATATGCCCCATACACTACAATATCAAAAAGCGATATTGCTAAACACGGAAAAGAGATGGCTCTCGACTATGCCGAAACTTATTCGTGCTATAAAGGTGGAGCTAAGCATTGCGGAAAATGTGGCACTTGCATAGAACGAAAAGAGGCTTTATGTGATGCTGGGATTATAGATACTACTGAATATGAAAAGGATTGAAAACAAAAAAACAGAGACCTATGTATTACATAAAAAAAACAATAGAAATAGCTGCCTGCCACAGCCTAAAACTATCTTATGATAGCAAATGCTCCCAACTACATGGACATAACTGGATAATAACTATTCATTGCAAAGCAAAAGAGCTAAATAACGATGGAATGGTGTGCGACTTTTCTCATGTAAAGCAGGCTATTCATGGATACCTCGATCACGGAAATCTCAACGAACTACTTCCTTTTAATACTACCGCTGAAAACATTGCACATTGGATTGTGAAACAAATCCCTCAATGCTTCCGTGCCGATGTTCAAGAATCGGAAAATAATATTGCTACATATATCGACAATGAGGAAGATTAACGAGATATTTTATAGCTTGCAAGGTGAGGGCTATCACACTGGCTGTGCTGCCGTATTTATACGCTTCTCTATGTGTAATCTGCAATGTGAATTTTGCGATACTATGCACCAAGATGGCATAATGATGAGTGATGAAGAGATAGTTAACGAAATTATGAAATATCCTCAGAGTAAACTTATTGTCCTTACTGGAGGAGAACCGTCATTATTTATTTCTCACTCATTTATTGATATGATAAAGAATGCAACAGGTATGAAAATAGCGATAGAGACAAATGGCACTTGCTCACTTCCTGATAACATTGACTGGATAACACTTTCGCCAAAGACGGGATTTACAGGAGGAGATGTCCACCCCATGATTATAACCCATTGCAACGAATTAAAAGTTGTGTTCACAGGACAATCACTCGACAAATATTTCAATATATCAGCACAACACTATTATCTGCAACCCTGCGCAACAAATGATGTAAAAACTGACGACGCAAATACATCAGCTACGATTGTAGCCATTTTAAACGACCCACGCTGGCGATTATCACTGCAAACTCACAAATTAATCGGAATCAGATAACCGCGAAGTAATAACTTCGAGAACGTTGCACGCAACCAACGATAAAGAATTATATGCAGATTACGCACCTTTTTTTCGCATATACCCAACGCCAAGCATCGCTACCTTTGTAACACACACCCAATCAGCCAAATACAAAAAAGGGTGCGTACACTGCGTACTGTGCGTACACCCACTAACCACCATATTATCAACTACTTAAAAATCACGCCGTACGCACTGATTTGCAAGAGACGTGAGTGAAATGGAACATCTCCGATGCTCTTATTTGAATCCTGTCTTTATGAAATTGATAATGCTATAAAACTATGGAGGTATAGGGTGTGTTATAATGTGTACATATAATATGACAAAATGTCAACGAAATACTTTTGGCACGTATTATGCAAATAGATATAATGTAATGCAGTGACAAAATACTGGATACAAAACAAATTATAATTTAACCCAATTAATTTAGTAATAAGTTATGAATATTAAACCATTATCAGACAGAGTTCTTATAGAACCAGCTGCCGCTGAAGAAGTAACAATTGGCGGAATCATTATTCCTGATTCTGCAAAAGAGAAACCACTTAAAGGTTGTGTAATTGCCACTGGCAATGGTACCAAAGATGAGGAAATGGTAGTGAAAGTAGGTGATACCGTTCTTTATGGAAAATATGCAGGTACGGAATTAGAATTTGAAAATAAGAAATATTTAATGATGCGTCAATCAGACATTCTTGCTATTCTCGCATAATAACATTTAAAACAATAAAAAATCATGGCAAAAGAAATTAAATTTGACATTAAAGCTCGCGAAGAGCTAAAAAAAGGTGTTGACGCTTTGGCAGATGCCGTTAAAATAACGCTTGGTCCTAAAGGGCGTAATGTTATTATAGAAAAGAAATTTGGTGCGCCTCACATCACTAAAGATGGTGTGACTGTGGCACGTGAAATAGAGCTTGAAGATGCTTTCCAAAATATGGGAGCTCAACTTGTGAAAGAGGTTGCATCAAAGACTGGTGATGATGCTGGTGATGGTACAACTACTGCTACTGTTCTTGCTCAAGCAATAATAACTACGGGATTAAAGAATGTGGCCGCTGGAGCTAATCCAATGGATTTAAAACGTGGTATTGACAAGGCTGTTACAAAAGTTGTTGAAGGAATTAAGGCTCAATCGCGTGAAGTAGATGATGATATTGATAAGATTGAGAATGTGGCTCGTGTCTCGGCTAATAATGACGCAGAAATTGGTCAACTTATTGCTGAAGCAATGCGCAAGGTAAAAAAAGAAGGCGTTATTACGGTTGAGGAGGCAAAGGGTACTGATACAAGCGTTGAGATTGTAGAAGGTATGCAATTTGATCGTGGTTATATTTCTCCATACTTTGTAACAAACACAGAAAAGATGGAATGTGATATGGAAAATCCTTTCGTATTAATATATGATAAGAAGATTTCTGTATTAAAAGATATGCTCCCAATTCTTGAAGCTACAGCTCAAAGTGGTCGCCCATTATTGATAATTGCTGAAGATGTGGATAGCGAGGCTCTTGCAACGTTAGTTGTAAATCGTCTTCGTGGTTCATTAAAAATATGTGCTGTTAAAGCACCAGGATTTGGCGATCGTCGTAAAGAGATGCTTGAAGATATCGCAATTCTTACTGGTGGCATAGTGATTTCAGAAGAAAAAGGATTGAAGCTTGAAGGTGCTACGGTAGAAATGCTTGGACATGCTGAAAAGATTACTGTAAATAAAGAAAACACTACTATCGTTAATGGCGCTGGAAACAAAGATGCTATATCGCAACGTGTATCTCAGATTAAGGCTCAAATAGAAACTACTACATCGGATTATGATAAAGAGAAATTGCAAGAACGCTTAGCAAAACTTGCTGGTGGTGTTGCTGTTCTCTATATTGGTGCTCCATCGGAAGTAGAGATGAAAGAGAAAAAAGACCGTGTTGATGATGCGTTGAGTGCAACTCGTGCTGCAATCGCCGAAGGTATTGTTCCTGGCGGTGGTGTAGCTTATATTCGTTGCATTTGCAAACTTGAAGGTCTTAAAGGCGATAACGAAGACGAAACGACTGGTATTGAAATTATCAAGCGTGCGATAGAAGAACCACTTCGTCAAATTATAGCTAATGCAGGTCTTGAAGGTGCTGTTGTAGTTCAAAAAGTAAAAGAGGCCAAAGATGACTTTGGATATAATGCTCGCACTGGCGAATATGAGAATTTCTTTGCATCGGGCGTTATCGACCCAGCTAAAGTTACACGTATCGCTCTTGAGAACGCTGCATCTATTGCAGGAATGTTCTTGACCACAGAATGTGTAATAGCTGAGAAGAAGGAAGATAATCCAGCTCCAGCAATGGGTGGCGCTCCTGGTATGGGTGGCATGGGTGGCATGATGTAAAAAACCAACCATATATAAAAAAATGAGGAGTCAAAATTAAGTTTTTGGCTCCTCTATTTTTTTAGTAGTTATATATTAGGCTTTCTCAGCATATGTTTCTTCAATAAAGAATACGCATATAGCTCCAATAATAAGGAATATACCTGCCAATACAAGCATATTGACTTGATGACTATTTACAAGGCTCAATAATAATCCGCCACATGCAGCAGCAACAATCTGTGGAACGCAGATGGTTCCATTAAATAGTCCTAAATATGCTCCCATGTTCTTGCCTGAGATAGAATTTGTCAAAATAGTGAATGGCATTGCAAGCATAGCTGCCCAAGCGAAACCTATGAAGAAATAAGAGATAAATAGTAATTGCTGATTATGAATAAAGAATGTTGATATAAAACCAAGTCCACCAAGTGCAAGGCTAACGGCATAGGCAAGTTTATTGTTTTTAAACATCGGTATTACAACTGCCCAAATTACGGAACCCACAGCCTGCACGGCAAAGAGGACACCCACCCAGTTTCCTGCCTCTTGATAAGCCTTCGAGGCGGTATCGGTAGTACCCCAAACGGTGTCGGCAATAGCGCCATTGGTATAAGTCCACATATACATAAATGCACTCCAAGAGAAAAACTGTACAAGGCCTACAGTCCAAAATGATTTTGGAGCATGAAGTAGGAGCTGAATCATATTTGAACTTTCTTTCTTATCCTCTTCCGTTATTCCATGAAATTCAGCATATTCCTTTGGTGGCATTTCTTTAACAGTAACAAAAGTATAAATTACACAAAGTATAAGAATAGCAGCACCGACGTAAAATGAATATGTAACGGTTAGTGGAACTTCACCTTTAGGAGCAATGTTTGCAATACCAATAACCGTAAAAAGCATTGGCGCGAGATATCCCACAAGACTACCAGCATTACATAAAAAACTTTGAATAGAATAGGCAAGTCCTTTTTGACGTTCATTGACTTGGTCTCCTACTAACATTTTAAATGGTTGCATAGCCATGTTTATAGAAGTATCGAGAAACATGAGTGCTACAAATCCAAATATCATAGCAGCAGCAATAGAAAGCCCAAAATTTCCTGCATTAGGAAGAAGGCACATAACAATTACAGCTACAATTGCGCCTAAAATTAGATATGGCAGGCGTCGCCCAAAACGTGTCCAAGTGCGGTCGCTTGATGAGCCAACAATAGGTTGAACAATAATTCCCATAAGGGGTGGTAATATCCAAAAGTAGCTAAGGTTGTGTGGGTCGGCACCTAAAGTCGCAAATATACGACTGATATTGGCACTCTGAAGTGCATAGGCAATCTGTACGCCAAAGAATCCGAAACTCAGATTCCATAGCTTCCAGAAATTTAAATCTGGTTTTGCTTTCATGTTATAATAAGTGTTTGGTTTAATACATTCCTATAGGTTTATTTGCTCGTATAACCATGCAATCTCCTGCTCCCAAATTTCAGGATTTGGTGTTTCAAGTATAAGTGGCATGTTATCGAAACGTGAATCATTCATCATAAGTTTAAAAAAATCGGCACCTAAAATTCCTTTACCTATACTTTCATGGCGGTCAACTTTAGAAGAAAGTCCTTTCTTGGTATCATTAAGATGCATACCACAAAGGTAGTTTCTTCCTATCAAATCATCAAATTCTTTCCATACTAATTCATAAGAATTTTTATTAGATAAATCATACCCTGCTGCAAAGGCATGGCAAGAGTCTATGCACACCCCTACTCGACTCTTATCTTCTACTTTATCTATAATGTGCGCTATCTGGCTAAATGAGTATCCTAAATTACTTCCTTGTCCAGCAGTGTTTTCTATTACGGCGGTTACGCCAGCGGTCTTATCGAGTACTATATTTATAGATTCAGCTATGGTATCGAGGCATTTATCTATATCTATAAGATTGAGATGACTACCTGGATGGAAATTTAACAATGTGAGCCCTAATAGTTCACACCTATTAAATTCATCAAGAAATGCTTCTCGCGAAACCGCCAATTTTTCAGCATCTGGACTACCGAGATTAATTAGAAAACTATCGTGAACAAGAATGTTTTGTGGGGCATATCCAAAATCATGACATCTTTCTTTGAATAAATCAACATCTTTAGGCTTTATTATTGGAGACTTCCATCGTGATGGATTGCGTGTGAATAGCGCAAATGATTTCGCTCCAATATTTTTAGCGTTAATGGGAGCATTAGATACTCCACCCTCAACGCTTACGTGTGCTCCAACAAATTTCATATCAAATATATTTAGAATACAAATATAAATGATTTTTTTGGTGTATCATATTTGCATGATGCAAAAAACTAATTGTATA
This sequence comes from Muribaculaceae bacterium, assembly GCA_036661515.1. GTDB lineage: Bacteria > Bacteroidota > Bacteroidia > Bacteroidales > Muribaculaceae > HGM05232. Next base: position 20,913 of record JAVWYO010000029.1, read on the forward strand.
TTTGTTTTGCATTAAGAAATAACAATATCTAATGGAATTATCAAAGAATATTATAAAACTTGTCAGTTCTCTCGCTCAGAAAAAGTATAGAGTTGAAAATAATTGTTTTGCAGCCGAAGGCACAAAGTGTGTTCGTGACACATGGGACTATTTTAATTGTCGCATGATTATTTCGACACAAGAATGGTATGAACAATTTGGGCATTCGGGGCACCTCGACAAGATAATGATTGCGACTAAGCAACAAATGAGTAAAATGTCGCAATTCTCAACACCTTCTGATGTTATTGCCATTTATGATATTCCAAAATATATAATCGACGATGATGAAATAAAAAATAGCCTCTCAATAGTGTTAGATAGCATACAAGACCCTGGCAATCTTGGCACTATTATAAGGATTGCTGATTGGTATGGAATAAAAAATATAATATGTAGCGATACCACTGTTGATGTCTTTAGTCATAAGGTTATCCAAGCAACGATGGGAGCTATATCGAGAGTAAAAGTGCACTATTGCTCTTTAAGCGACTTCCTATGTAAAGATTGGGGACTTCCTATATATGGCACATTCCTTGAAGGTGAGAACATTTATAGTGAATCATTAGATGAGGCTGGATTTGTAATCTTTGGAAATGAAGGGAAAGGAATTTCGGAGGTACTAAGTAAATTTGTTACTAAAAAGCTACTTATTCCATCTTATCCAATAGGCGCATTAACTTCAGAATCACTAAATGTAGGTGTTGCAACGGCTATTACTATTAGTGAATTTAGAAAACGAAAATTTTTAAGCAAATAAATAATGGCAAAATTAAAATCCGCATTTTTTTGTAGCAATTGTGGTAATGAATCGCCAAAATGGGTTGGTAAATGCCCAGTATGTGGTGAGTGGAATAGCTATGTTGAAGAAAGTGTCGTAACAAAACCATCAAAAAGCACAACATCTTATGTTTCATCAGGAATAAAACCATTACCACTTAAAGTGTCGGATATACAGGCAATTAATGAGCCTCGTATTGTGTTGCCAAGCGGTGAACTAAACAGAGTGCTTGGAGGAGGACTTGTACCTGGCTCAATAATACTTATTGGAGGAGAACCAGGTATTGGAAAATCAACGCTTGTTCTTCAAAATGTATTGCGAATAAGAAGCCGAAAAGTACTATATGTATCAGGCGAAGAAAGTGCACATCAAATTAAACTTCGAGCTGATAGAATTGGAGGAGAAACTGGCGAATGCTATATCGTATGTGAAACATCATTAGATGCTATCTTTAATCATATAAAGAATTTATCACCCGATATTGTGGTAATCGATTCCATACAAACAATTGCGTCAGAAACACTTGAATCATCGGCTGGTAGCGTTGGACAGGTTAAAGAGTGCGCAGCATCTTTATTGAAATATGCAAAGGAAACAAATACACCCGTAATACTCATCGGTCATATTAATAAGGAGGGTAGTATCGCTGGTCCAAAGGTTCTTGAACACATCGTAGATGCAGTATTGCAATTTGAAGGAGACAGGCATTATATGTATCGTATAATTCGCTCTATAAAAAATAGATTTGGAAGTACATCGGAATTAGGTATCTATGAAATGGTTCATTCAGGACTAAAGGAGGTAACCAATCCATCAGAAATGCTCCTTTCACAAAACAATGAATCATTATCAGGGATAGCAATTGGCGTAACACTTGAGGGAGTACGCCCATTTTTGATTGAGGCACAAGCACTTGTAAGCACAGCAGCATATGGAACGCCACAGCGCTCTGTGACAGGATTTGATGCAAAACGCATGAATATGCTTCTCGCTGTACTCGAAAAAAGGGTTGGCTTTAAATTGGCTCAAAAAGATGTCTTTCTTAATATCGCTGGGGGACTTAAAGTTAATGATCCAGCTCTTGACCTGGCAATTATATGTGCGATACTATCATCAAACGTCGATCTTCCAATACAGAAAGGCGTGTGCATGTCGGGAGAAGTGGGACTATCGGGTGAAATACGCCAAGTAACACGCATAGAGCCCAGAATCATGGAAGCAGATAAATTAGGATTTAATACAATTATTATCCCGAAATTCAACCTAAAAGGAATCGATATTAAAAAGTTGAAAATAAAAATTATTGAGGTGTCAAAAGTAGAAGAAGCATTTCGCTATCTATTCGGTTAAATGCCTAAAACAATGTTTTTTAGTTAAGGTATGTCAAATTGAGATATTGCTATTAAACCAATAGCCATGTCATTAGTCTGTAATATGTATTTGACAATAGAACGGCATTTTTAATTAAAAAACAAACGGAATTTATGAAAAAAATTATTTTAGCTTTTGCTCTAATTATATCAAGTGTTCTTTCTTTTAATGCAGTTGCTGCTGACAACGTTACAAAATGTCCTGCAAAATGTCCGACAAAACAAGAATGCAAAAAGACAGTATGCGACAAAAAATGTGATGTATGTCCATTATTTGATGGATTAAAACTAACAGATGCGCAAAAGAAAGAGATTAAAGCACTCAAAGCGTCTCTTAATTGTAATTGTTGCGAAAAAGGCAAATGTAATGCTACAACTCAAGAGGCACTAAATAGCGGATTAAAAAAGATTTTAACAGCTGACCAATATGCACAATTTATTGCAAAAAAGGATAACATACAAAAGGATTGCAAAAAGAGAACTAAGTGCCCAAAAGCCAATAAAAAATGCAATAAATAATTAGAAAAATTTATTTAGACTTCAAAAACAAACAATAAATAAACTATCTTTTTTCTTAAAGAGAAACGTCCACCACTGAGAAGTAAAGACGTTTTGTCGAATTAGACATTAATCATACAAAGAAGCTCTACCTATTCCGAGAAGGATAAAGTAGAGCTT
>JAVWYO010000030.1:0-23680 GCA_036661515.1 Muribaculaceae bacterium
TTCTTCACTATTTTCACTAACTAATACCCCCTCTTCTGTTAAATTGAGTGTTTGGATAGAAAATTTATCGTTATCGCCAGTGAATGGTTTAACAAAACGAATTCCCTTTTCAGTAACAATAAATGGCATTTTTGTAGTTTGAGAAATAGCATCACCACCCTCAGGAACGAAGTGCATTACGTGCTTTGCCGAGTTGGTGATTGTATATTTTTCACCACCGGCTTGTAGTATCAGTGAAGGGATTTTTGATGAAAACATTGACTTTTCAAGATTGTCGAGTTTTGCATAATATTCGCCCCAGTCTTGTCCCACAGGGAGACGATGAAGATATATATCAACTCCACGTTTTTTGCCTCTTAAAGTCACTTCATTATCGGTTGCATTCATCACGATAAATTCGTAGTCGCCAAGGTGTCCTCGTCCATCTTCATTATCTTCGCCAGTTTCGGGCAAGTCTTCGGGAGTAGAAAAATAATGGAATAATGAATTGTAGGTGTTAAACGATAACACAGGTCCATTATCGGCTATCATTTGGAAGAAGCTCGATTCTTGTTCCATCTTATTCATGGTCCATTCATTTTTTGACGCGATATTTACTGCTGTATTTTTATCAAATTTCATCAAAAAGGTGTAGCCCTGCTCATCTTCCGTTGGAAAATATTCCATTGCCCAACCCGCCTCTGAGCTACATAGCAATTTATTATAATTTGCTACTGCTTCATTGAGGCGTTGTGCCGATGACTCATCAAATTTTGCCTCATCTTCGTTATTACATGAAGAAAATCCCAACAAGCATATCGCGCTTAATAATATATAGTTTATTGTCTTTTTCATTTGTGTATATCTATTTTACTTGATTTACTTCTTCTCTTAATGCTTTGATGTCAAAATTCTTTTGACGTGTTTGAACTTCGGCTCTTAGCTTATCTAAGTCGATAGACCACGCATCTCTAAACCATTGACGTGCGATTGACACCTTTTGTAGTATTGTTGCTTTACCATCAACGCCATCTAAGTCGGGCCCTTCTACGTATGATTGTTTGCCATCTGGGTCAAGTATTGGAGTCCACCCTTTTGATGCCATATCAAGTAGCATATTCCATTGTTCTTGGGTCATAGTGATAAAGTTGGCGATTGTCTCGGCATAATCTTCACGTGCTTGCGAACTTGCATAAGGAGATGTAAAGCCAAGAGATGCCACTACTCTATAATCACGGTCTTGCCAATTAAATGGCTCATAATATTTTGACGAGATTTGATCAAATTCCTTTGGATAGGTTTTCGTCTGGTGTAATATGTGTGCAAACTCGTGGTGCATCGTCTTGAAGTAAAATTCATTGAGCATCACAAAGTCGCTTGGGTCAATACTATTTACACGAAATAATGAAACTTTCAATCCCCCCTCTGCAAGTCCAAGTATCATTGTGTGATTAGCAGGATTATATGCTGGTGAGCCTATCAAGTGTATTATTCTTGGACCATAATATTTCAAGAAGTCGGGATTTACTGCCGTAGCATAGGCATCAAACCATAAGTACTTCGTTAGCACAGCTAAGTCAATCGACCTATCGTAGGTTGCAGGCACGAGGTTATAGTCCATGTCGGCACCCACATCTTGCATCTTATAACGGAATTGCAAGTTATATACTCCCTGAAAATTTGTCAATAGCCATTTGTCAAATTTATATGATGCCAAGGTTGGATCAAGCTCGGTGTCTTCGGTATCGAAGATGCTATTTGGGTCAAGATCATCATTATTGCACCCTCCAAGAGCCAATGTAACGACAGCCAACAGCGTAATTCGTAATATATATTTTCTTATATTCATAACAATGCTATATTATTATTTATTTGACGATTTTTCATAACTCGCGTTCGATTTTATATGAGCTTCACCCTTTTTCACCATTTTCCTCTTTGTGGGTTCCATTCCTGCGGCGATTACCTCTGCTGGAATTTGGAAGGCTCGTCGTGGGTCTTCTTTTGTCAGCTTGTCCACTTTCTCTTTTCCTATCTTGTGGGTAATCTCTATGCCATAACGCTTGATGTCAAACCAGCGGTAGCCATCAAATATGGTCTCAATTCGGCGGAAGTGAAGTAGGCATTGCAAGAATGGCTCCATCTCACCCGACATTGAATATTTATCACTTGGGCACACTTCATCGATATGCAAAGGCTTGACAATCCCATATCCGGGATCTTTGCCATAAAAAGATTTGATTAAAGATGGCGTGAGGCTATCAAATACAGTTATTGTTGTCGTCTTTTGACGAGAATCGTCCCAAGTCTTCATATCGCTAACTGCACCATCAATATTTCCAAGATATATGCGTGCTTCAGCGCGGCTAAGCAACACTTCTTCTGCCGTAAATTCGCAACGCACAATGTGTGTCCAGCCAATTCCTGCTACTTTATCGGTATATTCAAATAATTCACCTGCTTTTGGGAACCACACTCCATTTTCTTGATTTCCGCTTACATATAGTTTACCACTATAACATGGGTGAAAGTTATAACGACTCCACGTTGGACCAGGTCCGAAAATGGTAGCTTTTGCCGATTCACGGTTCACCGTATAACGATATTTACCGCTATATCGACGTTCAAATGTGGCATTTGTTGCTACAAGCATTAAGTTGCTTGGAGAGTTGGCATTAATATATCCTTGTACAAGGGCATTAAATACGGTATAATCTACCGACCATATTGTGCGCATTTGTGTTATTGGCGAGCCTGTTATTCCTCCTAATGCTTCGGTTGCATATTTCTCTACAAGATCATATTTTCTTTCATAAAGAAAGAATCGTGCAGCAAATGCATTGGCTGCTCGCTTGTTAAAGTGATACTTAGGAACTTCATATTTTGTGTCGTCAATCAATGGAAGACCTTCAAGCAAGTCTTTTTCAATCTTTTCGTAAACCTCACTAAGCGGAAGGCGAGCATAGTCAACAATCACAGTCTTCTCTGGCTCAGTAACGTAGGGAATACCTTGCACTGTCTTGCTTAACTCTGGTCCACGATAGGCTTGAGAGAACATGTTAGCAAGAGTAAAATGATTATATGCTCTCACAAGTAATGCTTCACCCTTTTGAGCGTTTACTTCTTTAGCCCTGCCCTCAGCCTCAAATCTCTTCACGGCTTCAAGCACATGATTAGCTACTGCAATAGCATGATAGCAACCTTCCCACACCGATGATGGGGAGTCTTGCTGGTCATTTGCTTTTGCATCGTCCCAAGCATATATTTCATTGTCAATACGTTCGTATGACTCATAATTATATCTATTCCCTTGTTCGTCGGGCGAGTTATTATCGACAAAGTTATCACTACTCAATTCGCACATTAGTGAAATATTTCCTATGGAGTAGCCGTCAACAAGTACTTGCGACATCTGATCGGGAGTTTTTAAATCTACTCGATTATCTGGCACTTTATCAAGAAAATCATTACATGAAGTCAATGATAGTGTACTTAATAGGACTGTATATGTGATTATTCGTATATTCATATAAGTAATATTCTAAATTTATTATAAACCTAATCTTAGCGTAAATGTAAATTGCTTTGGTGAAGGAGTTGCTACACCACCACTATTGAAAAACTCTGGGTCTTGACCATTAAGTTTGCTATCACAATAGAGTAGGAACAAGTTTGTTGCTTGCAACTTAACCGATGCGCTATTAATGCGAAGGCTCTTGATAAACGATTGTGGCAGGTCATAAGACACCGAAATCTCTTTCAAACGGATAAATCCACCATCAGCAATACGTGCTGTTGAATAGTTATAAGCGTTATAGGCATATTCAAGATGGTCGATATTCTTATCTTGGCGTTTACTTGCTATTACTGGTATATCAGTATATTTTTCATCACCTGGTAAAGTCCAACGATTCTTAAATTCCTTTGGCATTGCCATCATATCGTCATATTCATTTGAGAAGATTGGATTAAGCCTTATCTTATTTCCAAATGAGTAAGTCAAGAATACATTTAATCGGAAACCTTTCCAAGTTACTGTGTTTCCAAATCCCCCTGTAATAGTTGGGTCTGACGGACCTTCATATTTCAAATAACCAGTATTTGCAAAATCTTGGAAGTCGATGTCGGCTATCGTGATTTCTCCTTTTTCGTTCTTAAATTGGGGTAATCCTTCGCTATTTAACCCCATAAATGGAATTGAGAATAGTGAACGAACGGGATAACCTTGTTTTGCATATCCAGAGCCTGATACCAATTTTATTACGTTTGACCGTGCATCAAGATCTGTTATTTCATTCTTTGAATATGAAAATGTTAAGTCGGTAGTCCACGTTACTGCTTTTGTATCTAAATTCTTAGTTGAAATCATGAACTCTACACCATGCGACTTCATTGATGCTACGTTGGCATACTTCAATGTCATTCCTCCAACTCCTTGAGTATATATCTCTCCAATAAGGTCGTAGTTGTTACGAACGTAGAAGTCTCCCGAAAAGTTTATGCGATTATTGATAAATCCCAAATCGGCTCCCACATTAAACTCATGTTTTTTCTCGTAAGTCAATCCATCATTTGCAACATCGGTCAATTGTAGCCCTATCTCTTGTACTGTTGATAATGGACGCCAAGGCTTATATGGCTTATATATTGCGGTTGCATTCGACACATAATCGGGGCCACTCTCTGCTGTTAGAGAATATGATGCCTTTAGAGTTGCATGAGATAATACTGGATTTTCAAACCAGCTCTCCTCGTGCATATTCCATGCGCCAGATACATTCCAAGTAGGTAACCAACGTGATTTATTTGATTTCCCTAATTTATTTGAACCCTCATAACGAATAGTTCCATTAAGAATATATCTACCTTTATAAGAATAGGTTGCCGTTCCAAATGATGCAAAGTTTCTGCGATATGTCAATGAATTTCCATAATATGTTGTATTCTCCTCATTTTGTTGCTTAAACAAATGATAATCTACAAATGGCATACCTCCATTATCGTAGCAAAATCCCCACCCTTGGAAATTTATTTTATTACGGTCAATCGAACTAAGTTCAAGACCTGCAAATACATTTAAAATATGAGTATTATTGAATGTCTTGTTATATTGTGCCGTTCCGCGAAAGTCATATTGCGATACACTGTATGTGTCATTATAATATATACCACCCTTTGGCAATACCGTTTCGGGCAGTGCATTCTCATTTTCGGGGTCGGTATATAGATACGGATTCAAGTCGCGTATCGTTGCATCTTCGGGGTCGATACCTGCACGATAAGCATTAGCTTGATTTGAATGGTCTTTAACATGATGCTCTTGAACCGAACGTTGATAACGATATGCTCCAAGGGCATTTAACTCTAAACCAGCTATTGGTTTCCAGTTAAGTTCCATTTGGAATTTCAAATCAGTTACACCTATATCTACATAGTTGTTCTCCAACTCATCAAAGATATTAAATCCAGTATAATTTCTTGTGTAGGTTTCACGTCTTTCAAGTGTTCGTGATGAGTTTAGAGCAAAACTATATGGATTTATATCAAACCCGCGTTTTACCTCTCCACTCACTACATCAATTTCTTGGCTTAATGTTCCCGGTGCTTTCTGTTTACGATAAGAATCACTCGTTAATAATGATACTCGTAACGTCCTTGACAAATCATAAGAGGCATTTGCATTAAAGGTATAACGATTTACCGAACTTGCCTGCGTCCAACCTGGATCGAGCATTGCCGACAAAGATGTGTAAAAACGTCCCTTATCTGTTCCACCCGATATGCTCACTGAGTGATTTTGCATTATCGAATTTTTAAATAATTCGTCAAACCAATCGGTGTTGCGATATTCAGCTCCTTGTAGATAACCATTCATTGCACTTTCGGTGTGTGGCAAGCCAAAACCGCCATTCTCATAGTCGCCTATCAACTGATACATCTTTCCATAAACACCCGAACTTGATGCCTTAGCAAGCGATGCAAATTCTAACCACCCCTTCGATTCCATTTCTTTATAGATACCCATCTGCTCTTGAGAGTTACAGATGTTGAAATTCCCATAATTTGGTTTTAGGCGCATGGTTAATTCGCCTGTGTAATTAATGCTCGTTTTCCCAGCTTGGCCTTTCTTAGTCGTTACAACGATTACACCAGCCATAGCTCGTGCTCCATATATAGAGGTAGCAGAACCATCTTTTAATATTTGAAAACTTTCAATATCATCTGAGTTTAACCCTGCAATAGCCGAAGAAATTAGAGTTACAGCATCTCCCGACGATAAATCATCGGCCGATACTTCTACCGCATCTTCCATTACAACGCCATCAACAACCCACAAAGGCTTGGAATTACCATAGATTGACGTCGCTCCACGTACACGTATCTTTGGTGCTGTACCAAAGGTTCCCGATACGTTTTGTACAGACACTCCTGCTGCTCGTCCTTCGAGCGACCGGCTTATATCTGCCATTCCGTCAATTTTTGCTTTACCAGCATTAATTTGTGTTGTAGCTCCAGTGTATAAGCGTTTGTCCATCTTTTGCATACCTGTTACCACAACCTCTTCCAATTGTTGACTATTAGAAGATAATACGATTTTCATTTCTCCATCAGCAGGCGACACCTCTGCTGTTTTCATGCCGATATATGTAACGACAAGAGTAGACTTTTTTGAAGGGATTTTCAGGTTAAACTTTCCATCAAAATCCGTTGCCGTTGCATTTGATGGATTACCTTTCACCGCAACAGTCGCACCTATGATAGGTTGATTGTCGTCGGCCGATATCACAATACCTCTTACACTAATCTGGCAAATTGCAGACAGAGATACTAATGACATGATAAAAGTCAATAATAGTTTTTTCAGACTCATAAGCAGTTATTATATTTTTTATTGTTAATTCACGAACTAATCAATATCCACTAACTCTACTTTGGAGGCAATTTTTTGTTTAAGGTCACATTTCAACGATTGAAATGTAATTGTTTTGCATTAAATTGCGGGCAAAATGCTATATTTTTTCTGTTATTCGTTTCCTTTTGCTCATATAACAGTGTGCAAAGAAAAACAATATTATCATAAAAAACTAATATTTTTCATTAAAAATGTAAGATAAACTTCATTTTATTATCATATTTTTCAGGAAACAGCCATTTTCACGCCATTTTGAGGCATTTTTACCCACACATTTCTCAGCATACAAATTGCTTATTTTACATATATTTACTAACTTTTCCTTAATTATTTACTATGTTTGCCGAAATATTAATCCATTTTTACACATGATTTCTTTAAAAACACTCATCGAAGAGAAAAAAATAACGGCACAAGTAATAGCCCTAATTCAATTTCAGTTAACCGATATTATGGCAACAAGATGGGAGAAAAACATATCTTCTCCAATTTTATACACAACCAATATAATGATTGATCAGAATAATAAATCCATTTCAATTATAGATTGTGGAAAAGCAAATGACAATGAAAACACCAATGACATCTATCAATATGGCATTATATTAAATGAGATACTCAACTCACAGCAAATAAACAACAACAAACTTCGCACAATTGCAAATCAATGTATTGCAGGCAACTACAACGACGTCACCACACTACAACTCGCCCTCGAAAAGCGCCTCAGCAACCTAATATACATACCCCTCCTAATAATCATAATCCTCCTAATCACAATATTAGCCACCTTCTCCAACTAATCCCCTCCCAAAAATCCAATATTGAAGAAGTTTAACCTTAAAACATAGCCAGCGGAAATTTCTGGTAGATGAACGTGGTGGATTAGCCATATAGGTTACATATTCTGAAGATGAAGAAAGCGATATCGCAAATTCAAGTAGCAAGTGCGAAATTATTAGTAATTGAGCATGTGGCAGTTTCAGGAAATATTTGTAACTTAGCGGATTGTTATAAATAGCGATATATCTCTTGACAAATATCAACTAACAAAACCGCTATAAAACCAATAAAGCACTAATAATGAGCACCGAAAGAAAAATAAGAGTGGGTATCACCCAAGGGGATATCAACGGTATTGGATATGAAGTAATTCTTAAAACATTGATTGAGCCACGCATCTTGGAGCTATGTACCCCAGTGCTTTACGGCTCATCTAAGATTGCAGCTTATCATCGTAAGGCGTTAGAAATGCCTCAGATACCTTTTAATAATATCTCTTCGGCAAACGAAGTAAAAGATAATGTAAATAATCTCGTAGAGGTAATTAACGATGACACAAAAGTGGAACTTGGAGTTCAAACTCCAGCTGCAGGGAAAGCGGCATTTATAGCACTTGAATGTGCTATCGCCGATTTAAAAGCAGGTCTTATCGATGTCCTTGTAACCGCGCCAATCAATAAGCACTCTATTCAAAGCAACGAATTTCAATTTCCTGGTCACACCGAATATCTTGAAGCAGCATTTGGAGAGGGTAAAAAGCCTTTAATGGTACTATTTAATGAGCGTATAAAAGTTGCGTTGGTTACAACACACCTACCTATCTCAAAAATACCAGAATCTATCACAGCTACTAATATTGCAGAGAAATTAGAAATCTTTAATAATTCTCTTATCAAAGATTTTGGTATCGTATGTCCTCGCATTGCAGTGCTTGCACTTAATCCTCATGCAGGCGAAGATGGGCTACTTGGAAAAGAAGAACAAGAAATAATAATCCCCGCAATCAGCAAAGCAAATACCAATAAAATAGTGTGCTTTGGACCCTATGCCGCAGATGGATTTTTTGGGAACGAACAATATAAGCATTTCGATGGAGTGCTTGCTATGTATCACGACCAAGGTCTTGCTCCATTCAAAACAATCGCAATGGAAAGTGGCGTAAACTTTACGGCAGGGTTGCCTTTTATACGCACGTCGCCCGACCATGGCACCGGATTTGACATCGCAGGCAAAAATGAAGCGAGCGAAGAGTCATTTCGTGAAGCTATTTATCAAGCTATCGACTTGTTTCGAAATCGTCGAACATATATCCAAATGACAAGCAATCCACTTCGTAAGCAATACTTTGATAAGAGTAGCGACAACGTAGTGCTTGACTTGACAAAGGTTGAAGAAGAAAACTAATAATTCATTATAGCAAAAAACTCACGATTATGAATTATGCAATAATTGCTGCAGGCGAAGGGTCAAGACTCGCCCAAGAAGGCATAACGAAGCCCAAGCCTTTAATAGAACTTAATGGCGAACCGATGATAGGACGATTAATAAATATTTTCACTCGTTGCAATGCCGAGAGTATCAGCATTATCGTCAACAAGGAAATGATTGAGGTGAAAGAGTTTCTCGACACACTAAAACTCGATATTCCACTTAACATTGTGGTGAAGTCAACACCAAGTTCTATGCACAGTTTTTATGAGCTAAGCAAGGTTATGAAAGCAGGAAAATTTTGCCTTACTACTGTTGATACCATTTTTAAAGAAGCTGATTTTGCAAAATATATATCAGCTTTTGAATCCGATACAACTCATGATGGCATGATGGCAGTAACGCCATATATTGAAGATGAAAAGCCATTATATGTTGACGTGGATAATGAAATGAATATCCTCACGTTTCGCGACAGTCACTGGAGCGAAGCAAAATTTATATCTGGCGGGATATATGCCCTAAACGACCGAGCCATTGGCGTGCTGGAAGATTGCATAACACAGGGAGTGTCTCGAATGCGGAATTTTCAACGAGCATTGGTTGCATCAGGATTACAATTAAGAGCTTTTTCAATTGATAAAATAATTGATGTTGACCATGCCGAAGATATTCGCGTGGCAGAATCTTTTATAAAAGAATAAATAAGAAGTAAAATTCATTTATAATGGCAGAAATCAAAATTGCTGGCGTAATGAGAGCTGGCGCATATTCACCAAACCACATTGGAAACGATGCGGCTATCTTTAATGCTACGGCTGAACAATTGCGTAAACGCGGTTGCGAAGTAAAAATATATAGCGAAGAACAATTTATTGCAGGAAACGTTAAGGAAGATATTATTCTTAATATGTGTCGCGAACAAGAAAGTATATTTATGCTCCAAAAACTTGAAGACGAAGGCAAACTTGTTATAAATTCTGGATATGGCATTGAAAACTGTACCCGAGAACGCATGACCCGCATATTATTAGGTAGCAATATCCCATATCCCGAAAGCCTAATAGTCAATACTAACGAAGTCGTGAAAACAGCACTCAAAAAAAGCGGATTTTCAACATGCTGGATAAAGCGAGGCGATTTTCATGCAATGCACAAAGAGGACGTTAGCTATTGTCGTCATGCCGAAGAGGCGCAAGAAGTACTTCAAGAATATTTCTATCGAGGGATTAAGCGTGCCGTAATAAATAGGCATCTTGAGGGTGACCTTATAAAGTTTTACGGCGTACAAGGCTCATCATTCTTTTATTGGTTTTACCCTTTTGATGTAGGGCATAGCAAATATGGCTACGAGGCCATCAATGGGAAGTCACAAGGACTTGAATTTGACAAAAAGAAAATGAAGGATATTTGTCAGAACGCGTCAGAAGTTTTAGATGTAAAAATTTATGGTGGCGATTGTATTATTTCAGCTGAAGGAGATATGAAAATTATTGACTTCAATGATTGGCCAAGTTTTGCTCCATGCCGTAACGAAGCAGCTCCACACATAGCTAAATGTGTTATCAATGCCGTAAAAAATAGAGAGTAGAATATAACTAACACTGGAATATTATGAATAAATATTTAGATATCAGCACTAAGTATAAGCAGACGTTGAAGTCTTTAGACACCGAAGAACCTATCGACTTGATGTTTTATCGCCCAATAGGCTATGCTTGGGCACTGTTGTGCGCCAAACTTGGTGTTGTCCCAAATGTAATCACCATAGCATCAATATTTCTTGGAGTAGGTGCTGGAATCTTATTTTATTATAATCATTTGTGGCTAAACATCATAGGAATGTTTCTGCTAATATGGGCAAACTCTTTTGATAGTGCCGATGGACAACTTGCACGAATGACCAAGCAATTTTCACGCATTGGGCGCATCTTAGATGGCTTGAGTGGCGATTTGTGGTTTATTACCATATATTTGGCAATATGTTTTCGTGAAAACGGCACCAGCGATTTCTTTATGGCTCACACATGGATGATATGGGTATTAGCCTCAATAACGGGCATTTGCCATGCTAAACAAGCAGCTGTCGCCGATTATTACCGTAATTTCCACCTATTTTTCCTAAAAGGTAAAGAGGGTAGCGAACTCGACTCGGTGTCGGTACTTGATGTGAAATATGCAGAACTATCATGGAAAAAGAATTTTATGCCAAAGCTCACACTATTCTTTTATCGTAATTACACAGCAAATCAAGAGAGTATGACTCCCAAGATGCAACGTCTTCGCGCAGTGCTTAAAGAAAAATTTGGTGAAGAGATTCCCCAAACTTTTCGCGATGCTTTCCGAGCAAAGAGTAAACCGCTTATGAAATATACCAACTACCTTTCATTCAACGTAAGAGTAATAGCATTATTCGTTGCATTATTGGCACAGATGCCATGGCTGTATTTTGCATTTGAGATGACAGTTCTTAATATTATGCTTGTATATATGATGTGCCGACACGAAAAAATATGCAAGACGTTTATTACAGAGTTACAAGATGGAACATATTAATATTAAAGGCATTATCTTTGATTACGGTGGCACAATCGATAGTAGAGGTGACCATTGGAGTGAAATTATTTGGAAAGGTTATCAGCAATCAAACATTGCAGTTACAAAGGAACAATTTAGAGAATGCTATGTATATGCCGAGCGAGAACTTGCACGAGTAGAGCATATTAAGCCAAATCATAACTTCTATGACTTACTTATTATAAAAATGCGTATAGAATTGCAATATCTTATCGACAAAAATATAATAGGAAATGAGTCGTTAGAACATAATATTATAGAGATTGCCAGCTACTGTTACGCACAAGCAAAGGAGTCAATAGCTGATGCGCGCAAGGTACTTGACGCATTATATGCAAAATATCCAATGGTGCTTGTGAGCAATTTCTATGGGAATGTAGAGAGCGTATTAACCGATTTCGACCTCCGCAAATATTTTAAAACTATTATAGAAAGTGCTGTTGTAGGCGTTAGGAAACCCAACCCGCAGATATTCCAACTCGGCGTTAATGCCCTAAATATGAATACCACTGACGTACTCGTTATTGGTGATAGTTATAAAAAGGACATCATTCCAGCAGAGTCTATTGGCTGTAAAGTGCTATGGCTAAAAGGGAAAGGCTGGACCGAAGAAGAAGATGCCATGACTCACCCAATGATTATTAAAAATCTTGCAGAAATCCTTGATGTAGCGTTATAATTCGTTAACAAAAACGAGGCAAAATAGAACAATTTTTTCGCCATATTGGCTATATAGGTTAGATTTTAGCTTATATTAACTCTATTGTTACAATTAATAGCATAAATAAATTTTATAAATCGGAAAAAGGGGGTACTTTTACCCTCGCTTTTCCTAAATAGTTAAGGAATAACAATTTTATAACAATATATAAAGTATATTTATTAATTCAACGATTATGAAAAAAATTGATGTGCAAAAGCCTGAAGGTAAATTAGGCGTTCTTATCGTAGGTCTTGGTGGTGCAGTATCATCAACTTTTGTTGTCGGTACTTTGGCAACACGTAAAGGTTTAACAACACCTATTGGCTCAATAACACAACTTTCTACCATTAAATTAGGACAAGGAGCAAACGCTCGTAACCCTAAAATTAAAGATGTATTGCCAATTGCTAAATTAGATGATATCGTATTTGGTGGATGGGATATTTTTGAAGATAATGTATATGACGCAGCAGTTCATGCTGATGTACTTCAACAAAAAGATCTTGACGGAGTGAAAGACGAATTGAAAGCTATCAAGCCAATGAAGGCAGCTTTCTTAAATCAATATGTTACCCGTCTTCATGGTACATGGACAAAATCAGCTCCAACTAAATGGGACTTGATGCTCCAACTAAAAGAGGACATGGCAAACTTCAAAAAAGATAATAATTGTAACCGTATTGTTGTTATATGGGCTGCTTCAACCGAAGTTTATGTTCCAATGACAGAAACTCACATGACTCTCTCTTCTCTACAAAAAGCAATGAAAGACAACTCTGAAGAGATAGCTCCTTCAATGCTTTATGCTTATGCAGCAATAGATAGCGGTATTCCATTTATCAATGGCGCACCTGCATTGACTGTTGACATGCCTGGTATTTGGGAACTTGCAGAACAAAAATGCGTGCCAATCTGCGGAAAAGACTTCAAGACAGGACAAACCCTTATGAAGACTGTTCTTTCTCCAATGTTACGTACTCGTATGCTTGGACTACGTGGTTGGTTCTCAACTAATATACTTGGAAATCGTGATGGAGAAGTTCTTGACGATCCAGCATCATTCAAGACAAAAGAAGTTTCAAAACTTTCAGTTCTTGACACAATACTAAAGCCAAGTGAATATCCTGAACTTTATGGAAACATCTACCACAAGGTACGTATCAACTACTACCCACCACGTGGTGACCAAAAAGAAGGTTGGGATAATATTGACATCGTAGGTTGGATGGGATACCCAATGCAAATAAAAGTAGATTTCCTTTGCCGTGACTCTATCCTTGCAGCTCCACTTCTTCTTGACTTGGTACTCCTTAATGACCTTGCAAAACGTTGCAACTTCTCAGGTATCCAATCATGGCTATCATTCTACTTCAAGAGCCCAATGCATGCCCTTGACGAAGAACCAACACATGACGTATTCGCTCAAAACGTAGTATTACGTAACAAAATGCGTGAAATTATGAACGAAGAACCTCAATGCTTTATCGACTAAAGATTTAAGCAATTTAATAACCCAAGAATAGGGTGTGTCGAATTTTTGACACACCCTATTCTGTTTTTTACCTTGTCTAACGCGCATTTACACTATCTTTTCATAAAATAGATGGCTCTTGAATAAAAAAAACGAAAAATATTATTTTTCCATTTTATTTATCTCCCATTTACACTATCTTTGTCAAATCTTAACTATATAATAAACATAAGTAATTAAAAACATGAAAGAATTAGTATCAAAGTTTCAGGAATTAGCATCATCTTTTGAAAAAGAGGCTAACGCACAAATCGAGAACAACAACAAAGCAGCAGGAACTCGCGCTCGCAAGGCTTCGTTAGAAATTGAAAAATTAATGAAGGAATTCCGTAAGGCTTCTTTAGAGGAATCAAAGAAATAAGCCGTTACACTTTAAATGTAGCAAAAGAGCTATTAATCGTAAGATTAGTGGCTCTTTCTTATTGTACGCGCTCAATGAGCACGGTTGCATAGGCAGCAATGCCCTCTCCGCGCCCTGTGTAGCCGAGTTTCTCGGTGGTGGTAGCTTTTATTGATATATCACTAATCTCGGCATTCAAGCATTGCGCTAATTGTTGTTGCATTGCTGGGATATGTGGATTTAGCTTTGGTTGTTCGGCACATATAGTGATGTCGGCATTGCCGAGTATATAGCCTTTAGTGTGCAGTAAATTGTTGACTTCAGTGAGGAGTTTGCGACTGTCAATGCCTTTATAAGCGGGGTCGGTGTCGGGGAAATGGAAACCAATATCGCGGAGATTAGCAGCTCCAAGTATTGCATCGCATAGTGCATGAATGACAACGTCGGCATCGGAATGCCCTAATAATCCAAGACTATAAGGAATCTTTACTCCTCCGAGCCATAGGTCACAGTCATTGACAAGGCGATGAACATCAAATCCCATTCCTACACGTATATTCATAATGTATAAAGTTTTTTATTTACGTCGTCCTAATAGGTCTTTAAGCCCGTCCATGTCAAATGTAAGAGAGAAACGTAATGTTTGGTCAAGTGGGCTACTTTGAGCCGTTGCAATCATATATGCAGCATCAAGTCTTACTACATTAAGTGAGAACCCAGCACCAAATCCGAAATATTGGCGATTGCCTTTGTATTGATTCTCATGAAAGTATCCAGCACGAAGGAAGAATTGCTGATTGTAGTTATACTCTGCACCAATAGAAAAGTTTATTTCTTTTAGTTCTTCTTTAAAACCGCCAGGGGCATCAGAGAAAGATTTAAAAATACCTGTAATAGGTGACATATCTTTCCATTTTTGGAGTTCATCTTCATATTGTGCTTGTCCATTAACATCATTAGGGAAATCGGAAAGTCGAGGACGTGTTGGGACTAAAAGTTTATTGAAATCTAAAGAAATAGCAATATTGTTATAGTCAGCAATAGGAAATGTAAATGTAGTACCAAGTTTTAAGTTTGTAGGTAAGAAAGCGACATCGGTACCTCCATTGTAAGAGACTTTAGTACCTATATTGGATATATTCCAACCCCACGACCATTGGCACTCGCTACGCCCTATCATAGGATATGTAGTGAAGAATCCTGATACATCGGCAGCAAAGGCAGATGCACCAGTAGATTGCTCGCCAGAATAAGTATCTCCATATCCGAGATCAGAAAATATATATCGTAATACTACACCCATAGAAAATTTCTCGGATAGCTTGCGTGAATATCCGACATCAAATGATAATTCGTAAGGATTTATCGATGATGTAGGTGCTGCATCAGCATCGGTAAGATTTATTTCACCAAGCGAGAAATATCGCAATGATGCACTCACTGCTTGATTGTCGCCACTTCCTAATTTCCAGTATCCAGCAAGATTTGCAAGATAAATGTCGTTAACAAGTTTTCGGAGCCACGGAGTGTAAGATAGAGTTACCGAGGCACGGCTATAAGCAAAGGCGTACTTTGAAGGGTTCCAAAATTGAGAGTTAGCATCGGGGTCGGTAGCCGCACCAATATCACCCATAGATGCACCACGAGCATCGGGCGCAATGCTTAAAGATGTAACACCAGTAGATACTGGGTTAAATTCATTTTTAGCATCTTCAGCCATAGCTACGCTATTAGCGAATAGGAATGATGCAATTATAATAAAGATTGATAATCCTGTTTTTGTCATTAGAATGTAGTTTCCATTACTAATACTTAAACTTAAATTTAGTGGTTTTATTGCTTAATAACGACAATTTTTTTAGTATCAGTATGCCCGTATTGGTTGTTACTCTTTATTATAGCATTAAAAGTATATATTCCTTCGCCTATTCTATTCCCTTTTATGTCGGTCAAGTTCCATTCATACGGGAATGATGTGGTTGCCTTTGTCCATACTAAATTATTATTTGCGTCAAACACTTTAATCGTCACTTCAGGCGTTGCCGAGTTATATTCATGATTGAGAATAAATGTTGCTTTTTCACGAGCTGGCGATTCTTCGACATCGAGAGTAGAAGCAGGATTTGGAGGTAAGATATAAAACGAAATTGAAGACGTAGCGTTATTTCCAGCCAAATCATTGATACTAAAATCTAATGTGTGGTGTCCAAAGGTTAAGTCCTTAAGCGGATATGAAATGCGCCCCGTCTTTTCACTACTTATAGACGAGTAGTAATTTGTAATATCGGGGAATGTGATATTTTTGTCAAGAGTTAAACGCATAGCTTCACCAATTGTAGATTTTGTATTGATTGCCACATTATCATTGAAATACACATAAATCTGATTGTCTGATGAATCAAAGACATCGCCATCGCAAAACTTATCGTTATTAATATACATCGCCGTTATTTCGGGTGCTTGAGTATCGATAATAGCCGTACTTTGATCAAATTTCTTCATTATGATATTTTGATTACTACAATTGACAATATCATTTGTTGCAACGTCGTGAGCAAATAACCTTAATGTTACTTTTTCATCTGAAGCAAAGCAATTTCGAGGGACAATCATTTTAACAGAAAATGCGCCATTAACAACCGTTGCCGAACTTTGATTTAAGGCATCGTTTTGGAAATATATAGACCGCACCCCGTCACCAAAGCTAAGATTGACATCTTTAAAATATACTTTTTTATCATAAAGAGATGCCGTAATAGGTCCATTAAAATTAGCATTCATTGTGCCATCTTCATTTAAAACAGAACCCTTAATAACGACTTCGGACATGGGAGATATAGCAGCAAGTTCGGGCGAAATATCGTTAATTGTATTAATTTTTATCGTTGACTTCGGATATATTAATTTCATTGCAGGGTCACCAAAAAGGATAAAATTTAGCTTATTGAGATTTGGCTCAGCAAATACTAATTTTGATTTCATATTGGCAGCACCAATAGATGAGTAACTTCCATCGCTATTCTTAGTTAATAAGGCACTGATAAATGCTCTGTTTAGCTTATCATTTTCAGTAGCGCTAACCGAGCGAGCCGATGCCATGCAAGCAATAGCACCGCCATTAGATGCGTGAAACATATCTTCGGCAATACCGCGAGTGTCACTGTCGAAGCGTGCTACATCACAAGTCGCAAGAGAGAAAAGCGGGATATTAGAGGTCTTGGCTGACTTAACATCTTCTTTGCGCCATAATCCTATCGTTTGAGATAAAGCAATGGGGCTACCATGCCCAACGTATGTGACTAATAGTTGACCATCAACAATAAATCGATGTATTTTTTCACGAGCAACGTCGGCGTAATTATTGATAAGAGGGAATGCCTCAGAATACACCTTATTGACTTGCATATTTAAAGAAAGAGTTTCATTAACAAGCTTTTCAACTCCTTCTCCTTGATACATGTGTAATCCTTCATCGCCTTTGTCACAAATAATTAACATATTGTTACGCCAATTCTCATAAGAGCTATTCTTCATGTAATTTATTAGCTTAGACACTGCATTATCGGCCTCTTGAACATTTGTTACAGGCATGCGCCCAACAGCTATATTTACATTTTCATGAATTATGTTTCCGCCCGAATTATCAGATAAGAAAGCAAAATAGTCATCGGTAGTAAATGACATACTTTCATCGTTACTGGCATCGCTCTGATATGTTAATAGTAGATTATCACCTTTATTTCCGATTAGTTTGCGGTTATCATAGCTTCCACCACCAAACAGGAGCAAATATTTAAACTTTATAGGGTCTTTATCCCATAACATTTTAGCAAATTTGCGATAAGCAGTAGCATCTGGCGTTCCTGATGAGAATTCATTAAAAATTGAATTTTGATCAACGACAGCAACATCTAAGGCATCGGCAGTCTTATGATAATCGGCAAGTTTCTGTGCAATTGGCAAGAAATCGTGCGTGGTGATAATGACCATATCAGGAACAGCCATTCCATGAAGGTCTTGATTAATAACTTCTCCAGCATTTTCAACTTTCAAAAGCTGACGTGATGGATTAAATGCAATGAATTGCGTCCATGCAGCAGACTTTTGTGTGGAACAAGATGCTTGAAAAGAACCATCATTATTACTCTTAGATTCGAGTGCATATTGATGAGGATTTTGGGCATCATTAATATTCCAAAGGACAGTATTTGCATCGGCATCAGTGATTACTATTTTATCATAGACACTAATGTGACTAAAGCCCATTCGCTGTTGATTAATACCATTGAGCAAAGTATTATGACGTTTATAAGTGAAAATAATGTAGTCGTTCTTTATAGATTTTACAACACCCGAACAGTCAACGCCTATTTTCACATTTGCCTTTACTGGCGATAACTTGGGGGTAAAATATACATAAGGAGAACTACTATTGAAATACACATAATGGCTTGACGCTGCACGAATAATATCATTATTGTTGACAAATGTAACATTTTCACCATTTATCGATGTCGTAATTCGTCCATCTGAGGTTGCAGACAATGCCACAGCAACATTTACTATTAGCTGACTACCCTCAACAAAATTTGGCATCTCCATAGGAATAGAGATGCTTCGCTCTGCTGTAAAATCTTCACCAAGGAATTGTTTTCCAGTAGAACTAAGCGACATTTCTTCTTTTTCATGATAGGCATAATCGAAACTTTCACTGATGTTATAAACGCCATTATTTGGATTACTAATTACATCTATAAGGAGTTCTTGATATTTTGAATCATCGGTTAAGAAATAGTATCCTTTTGTGGAATAAGGGTTTAATGATGGTACATATCTTGGGGCAGAACTTGCTGCTCCTAATAAATAAATATCTTTTGCGCTACGTCCATAAAAGCATATTTTGTTGCTGGTGCGAAGTATCGGAAGTTGCACAACATCATCAATAGAGTTTGAGGCTTTTAGCTCTTCGGGAATCGCTGTTCCTCCATACCCAAATAAGCGCACTTTAGCAGGATTACTAAAACCAAATTGAATTAATTCATCATTAGTTATTTCATAAACACCGTTTTCGGGGATTGCAATTTTCACCCATTTACCCGACGCTAATTTAGAATTTGCAGCATAAAATGCCGTATCAAATGCCATTGAAGTGTTTATTGTTGCTAATAAAGCAATAAATGCTAATACTATGTGTTTCATATCAATCTATATTAAAAAAGAGTGATTATTCTTGGTACTTATCTATTTAACTCTAAAATTCAAGACTTCAGAGTTATTAATTTTTGCAGTAATTACGTCATCAATTTCCATTTTTATTGCCACATCGGGGCAACCAGTGAATATAATATCACCAATTTTCATCGTGAAGAATTGGCTTAAATATTCTATTTGGCTGTCAATTTTCATGCACATATCTTTTGTAGTTCCAATAAATACTTCTTTATTATTAATCGAGGAACTAAAAGGTAGGTCATTAACATCGTAGAAATTTTCTACGGGAATAAAATTGCCAATAATAGCAGCACTATCAAACGCTTGTGCCGTTGCACAAGTCGTTCCAAAATCCTTAAATTGAGCCTCTAAGTCACATGCTTTTACTGAAAGGCCAACTGTGATAGCATCATAATATCTCGGTGCAAACTTCTTAGCAATGTTTTTACCCAATCGATTGATGCGCACAACTACCGAAGTATTAAAACGGAAATCATTAGCAAAGTTTGGAATAAAGAAAGGCTTTCCGTCCTTTAAAATAGCAGAATCGGTCATAAGATACACCGCAGGCGCATTTGCGAGGCAGCTATCGGCATGATAATTATCGTTTAAGCATATTACTTTCACTTATTCTTGTCTATTTTGGCACCCATACGGTTATACATTACCGCTAAGTGTGCATATATTGATGTATTTTGAATAACAATGTTCTCATTAGCTTTTATACGAAATGGAGTGAAGTTCCACACAGCTTTGAGCCCACCAGCTACCATGTCGTCGGTGGCTTCTTGAGCGTGCTCAACGGGAACAGCGAGGATTCCAATTTCGGCTTGAAATTCCTTTTGTCGCATAGCAAGTTCTGATATATGAAATATTGGAACACCACAGATATTTTGTCCAACGAGTTCTTCTTTTGTGTCAAATCCAGCTACAATCCTAAGTCCATATTGAGATAACCCAGAGTCTTGAATTAAAGCAGCCCCCAAGCTACCAACACCTATCATGAATGTACTATGTTCCTTTTTGAATCCTAAGAAATCGACTAATTCTTTGACCAATGTGTTTACTTCATATCCTATGCGTGTCTTCCCTTTAATATTAAGGAAAGAGAGATCTTTAGCAATTTGTGACGCATCAACATTAATTTCTTTGGAAATTTGTGTTGACGAGACATATTCAACATTTCTTGTCTTGAGCAGATTTACATAAGCCAAGTACCAAGGGAGCCGCCTAAGAGTAGGCTCTGGCAATATTACCTTGATTATGTTCTTTTCCTCTGCCATAATTTATTTTTATTTTTTTATATACTGAGGCTCAAAATTACGAATTATTATTTAATGTGCCAAATGGTAGTTATTTAAAACAAATTGCTTAAATTATCTTTAGCATATTATTATAACAAGCAAAGGCGAGAAACCTATGGAGGAATCGCGCCTTTGTAGTTTTAAGTATTTTAGTGATTAGTTGCGACTTGAGCCAAAGAATCTAAGAAGATATAAGAATAGGTTGACAAAGTCGAGATATAGCATTAAAGCGCCCATTGTTGCAAGTTTTCCTAAAGCAGCAGGGTCGGTTTGTGCTGCAAGGCGTTTAATCTTCTGTGTGTCCCAAGCAGTTAAGCCAATAAATATTGCGACACCAGCAAAGCTGATTAGCCAATCTAATGTGCTATTAGCCATAAACATGTTTACAACGATGCACACTATTAGTCCTATAAGAGCCATTCTCAAGTATGTTCCCATCTTTGTGAGGTCATTGCTTGTGAAGTAACCGTAGATGCTCATTGCGCCAAATACACCAGCGGTGATGAAGAAAGTCTGTGCTATTGATGTTGTGGTGTAAGCCATCAATATGATTGAAAATACCGCTCCATTAAGGATTGCATATACATAAAATAGTAGCGTTGCAGTCCCTTCGCTGAGCTTGTTAATAGCTCCAGAGATTGTAAATACCATCACAAGTTCTCCTATTAGCAGCCCCCAATATATCCAAGTATTTTGAAGCATATAGGTCATTATTTCCTCATTTCCTCCAATTACCAATGATGTAGCAGCAGTAACAATTAATGCGAGGAACATTTTAACGTATACACGTTTCATCACTTGCGATACATAAGTATCGATGGTAGCATTTTGTGAATTTGTTTCGTAATCGTTCATAATTTCAATTTTTAGTGCTTTAGTTATAATAAATAAAACGAATAAATACTTAATTTGTTATCACATGCGACTTGGAACTTCTATTCCAAGAAGAGACATGCCACGTTTTATGATATTTCCTACGTTCTTTGATAGAAGTATGCGGAATGCGCGAACCTGCTCATCACTTTCTTTAAGGATTGAATAGTCGTGATAGAATTGATTATATTCTTTGACTAAATCGTAAACATAGTTTGCAATTTGCGCAGGGCTGTAACTCTTTCCAGCTTCTTCTATTATACTTGGGAAATCGGCAAGACGTTGTATTATAGCAATCTCCTTTTCATTTGGCTGAATGCCATTGAAATCTACATTCATATCAATGTTAGCTTCGCTTGTTTTACGAAGTACTGATTGAATGCGTGCGTAGGTGTATTGAATAAATGGACCTGTGTTACCATTAAAATCGATAGATTCTTTAGGGTTGAAAGTCATATTTTTACGCGGGTCAACCTTTAGAATAAAGTATTTCAATGCACCAAGACCTATAATTCGAGATATGTCGTTAGCTTCAGCCTCAGAGCAATTACTAAGTTTTCCCATCTCGGCAGATGTCTCTTTTGCCGTAGTAATCATTTCGTCCATTAAGTCATCGGCATCGACAACTGTTCCTTCACGTGATTTCATCTTTCCCTCAGGGAGTTCTACCATGCCATACGAGAAGTGGACGAGGTCTTTACCCCACTTAAATCCGAGCTTATCAAGAAGTAGCGAAAGGACTTGGAAGTGATAATTCTGCTCGTTACCCACTACATATATCATTTTATCTATTGGATAATCTTGATAGCGTAGTTTTGCAGTGCCAATATCTTGAGTCATATACACCGATGTACCGTCACCACGAAGTAATAGCTTATGGTCGAGCCCATCAGCCGTAAGATCAGCCCACACCGAGCCATCATCTTTTCGATACATTATGCCATTTTCTATACCTTCGAGAACTTTATCCTTACCTTCGAGATATGTGTTACTCTCATAATATATTTTGTCGAAATTTACGCCCATTCGACTATATGTTTCATCAAATCCAGCATATACCCACTCATTCATCATCTGCCAAATACTGCGAACATTTTGATCGCCAGTTTCCCACAAGCGTAGCATTTCGCGAGCTTCGAGCATCAGTTTCGAGCTTTTTTCAGCATCTTCTTGCGATAATCCACTCTCAATTAGCGCTTTAATTTCAGCTTTATATTTTTTATCAAAAAGAACATAAAAATCACCGATAAGGTGATCTCCTTTTTTCCCTGCCTTCGAGGGTGTGATTCCATCGCCCCACTTTTGCCATGCAAGCATTGACTTACAAATGTGAATGCCTCGATCGTTGACAATATTTGTTTTCACAACTTTATAGCCATTA
The DNA here is from genome assembly GCA_036661515.1 of Muribaculaceae bacterium. Classification (GTDB taxonomy): domain Bacteria; phylum Bacteroidota; class Bacteroidia; order Bacteroidales; family Muribaculaceae; genus HGM05232. The sequence continues at coordinate 23,024 of JAVWYO010000030.1, forward strand.
GCTTTCATTATTTCTGAAAGGCTAAAGCCTAATAGATTATTGCGCACATGCCCAAGATGAAGTGGCTTATTTGTATTTGGCGATGAATATTCAATCATCACCAATTCGCTATCTGGTGTTTCTGCCTTGAACCCATAATCTGGGGTTTCGTTGATGTGGATAAGCACTCCAGCCCAAAAAGCAGGTTCTATTGTGATGTTAAGGAACCCCTTAATCACATTAAAATCCTTAACCGCATTACAATTATCGAGCATATACTGCCCTATTTCTTGCGCTGTTATTTCAGGATTTTTGCGTGATGCTTTTAGAAAAGGAAATACTACAATTGTGAGATTACCCTCAAATTCTTTTTTAGTAGTTTGAGGAGTAATACTCGACGGCAAAATATCAACACCGTAAAGGGCTTTGACGGCATCGGCAGTAGCTTGGGATATTATATTATCAATTGACATACTCTTAATGTTTTAAGAGAACAAAGATAGTGCAAAACTTAGGAATATAGCAAATAAACGATTAATGAAACACGTTTCGCAGCAAAAAAAGATTGATTTTAGTTTTCTGAATTTTAATAAAATATCTATCTTTGCACCACTTTAACCGCATCGGGGTGTAGCTCAGCCCGGTTTAGAGTACGCGTCTGGGGGGCGTGTGGTCGCA
>JAVWYO010000031.1:0-8641 GCA_036661515.1 Muribaculaceae bacterium
AAAACAATTCGTTATATTTGTATCAAACCTGTAAACTTTTTTCAGGACGACACATTATTACTGTCCGCTAAAAAAATAGATATAGTTGCATCTTGCTTATATATAGGCCTTCCGCTTTTAGTTTGCCACATATCTGCTCGGCGCAGTCTTCATTAATTTTTTTCCACATCACGTTGAAGTGTTGCTGTAAATTTTCGTGACACGCAAAGGCGTTCCTTGTGTGGAATAATAATATTGGCTTTATGATGTAGTAATGGATACATTTGTGTATTTTTGCAGTGAAATTTGCTAATGTAACAATTGAGACATAATCAGATATATATCATCTTTTTGGCACTTGTCGTTGTGCTATTATTTTCTGGCATACATTCGTTGAATGTATTTGCAACTGGGAATAATGGGCTTGGCATCAAGTCATTGCCTGTAACGCCACATTCAAGAATGAGAGATACTACGCGTATTTCGCCAAGAGGAGATGTGGGGCATAAGCTTGTGAGTAAGCGTGATAGCTTGGTGTCTAAGAGCAAAAATAGTATTGTAGCTAAAAAAGATAGTGTGCCTGTTCTGAAAAATAACATTATGCTTAGTCATAATGATTCCCTAAAATTGAAATTCGATTCGCTCATGACTAAGCCTAAGAATGAAGGTGGTGTGGTGGGGGCTCGCAGAGATAGCACAAAGTCTAAGATTAGGAAAGAGATGGTTGATCTTGATAATGTCGTTGACTTTTCGGCTAAGGATTCAGTGGTGTTTTTTGGGCAAAGAACGGCGTTGATGTATGGCGAAAGTAATGTTAAATATGGGGAAATCAATCTTGATGCAAGTGAGATAAAGATGGATATGAAGGATAATACGGTGTATGCTATTGGCCGTCCTGATAGCGTAGGCGAGCTTGCCGGAAATCCTGTGTTTAAGGACCCCAGTGGGGAATATGAGTCGAAGACTATGCGATATAACTTTAAGTCGAAGAAGGGCTATATCACCGATGTAATAACACAACAGGGAGAGGGTTATTTGACAGGTGGAATCACCAAGAAAATGCCTAATGATGAGTATTATATAAAAGATGGCCGATACACCACTTGTGATGATCATGAATGTCCGCACTTTTATCTACAATTGACAAAGGCAAAGATAAAACCCAAGAAAAACATCGTTATGGGACCAGCTTATATGGTCCTTGCCGATGTGCCATTACCACTTGCGTTGCCATTTGGCTTTTTTCCATTTAATGATAAATATTCTTCGGGAATCATAATGCCTACTTTTGGAGATGATTATAATAGAGGATTTTATATACGAGATGGAGGATATTATTTTGCCATAAGTGATAATATAGATTTGGCATTGACAGGTGAGATTTACACAAAGGGTTCGTGGGGACTTTCTGCGCAATCAAACTATGTGAAGCGGTATAAGTTTTCGGGTAATTTTGATATTAGTTATATTACAACAATCAATGGCGATAAAGGTGCTGCCGACTACTCCAAGCAGAATAACTTTAAGGTGGGGTGGACTCACACGCAGGACTCAAAAGCAAATCCAAACATGTCGTTTTCGGCAAGTGTAAATTTCACTACCAGTGGATATACTCGTAATGACTTGAATAGCTATTATGACAATTCGTTTACAGAAAACACAAAGAGTAGTTCGGTGAACTTAACATATAGAGTGCCAAACTCAAAGTGGAGCTTATCAACTACGATGAATGTGTCGCAACGTACTGCCGATTCAACGTTGACAGTATCGTTCCCAAATGTGTCGGTGACACTGTCGCAGATAGCACCATTTAAGCGAAAACATGGTGTAGGAAATGAAAAGTGGTATGAAAAGATAAAATTATCATACTCTGGCTATTTTCAAAATTCATTGACCGCACAGCAAGACCAGTTTTTCAAGAAAAGTTTAATAAAAGATTGGAAAAATGGAATGAAACACACTGTCCCAATTTCGGCGACATTTAGTGTATTCAAATACATAAATATTACGCCAAACATTACGTTAAATGACCGTATGTACACTAATAAGATAAAACGGAGCTGGGACCCCAATGCCTCGGGAGGTGGAAAAGAATTGATGGATACAACTTATAGCTTTTATAACGTATTTGATTTTAGTGGGTCGGTATCACTCGATACAAAGATATATGGATTTTTTCAACCTATGAAATTTCTTGGTGACAAGGTGAAGATAATACGCCACGTGTTGACCCCAACTTTGTCGTTTAGTGCATCGCCCGACTTTAGTTCTCCTGCATGGAAATACTATGGAAATTATAGTTATACCGATGGTAACGGACAACTGATGCACAAAAAATATTCATATTTCCAGCATGGAATATTTGGCTCGGTAGGACAGGGGCAGACGGGAGCTTTGAGCATGTCGCTGTCTAATAATCTTGAAATGAAAGTTAAGAGTGACCAAGATAGCACAGGAATGAAAAAGGTGTCACTTATTGAAAACTTAACGATAAGTGAATCTTATAACTTTGCAGCTGACTCAATGAGATGGAGTAATATCAACACATCAATCATGCTACGGCTTGTGAAGAACTTTAATTTGAGCCTTTCAGCAACTTGGGACGTATATACATATCAGCTAAATAGTGCAGGCAATCCAGTGCGCGTGAATATTCCGCGATGGGAAGTAGGAAAAGGTCTTGGACGCTTGTCGAGTACCGGAACGTCCTTTTCTTATACCTTCAATAATAGCACATTTAAGCGAAAAGATGATAAGAAAAAATCGGATTCTAAGAAAACACAACCAAAGGATATTGACAAGTATAAAGAAGAGTCGGTAGCAGAAGATGATCCTGTGGATAAGAAGGGGAGTAAAAAAGCTCCTGATTATCAGCTAAATCCTGATGGCTATGTTAAGTGGGATTGTCCGTGGAGTCTTACTCTGAATTATTCAATCAATTACGGCTATGGCGATTTTAATAAAAAGAAGATGGAATATGATGGAAAGATAACTCAGAACTTGAGCTTTTCGGGAAATATTCGACCTACTAAGAACTGGAATTTTAATTTATCGGCAAGTTATGACTTTAATGCTGGGAAAATCGCATATATGAACTGTACAATTTCACGCGATTTGCACTGCTTCACGATGAGTGCCAGTTTCGTGCCAGTGGGTCCTTATAAATCATATAACTTTCACATATCGGTTAAATCGGCGTTGCTTAGCGACTTGAAATATGACAAGCGAAGCAGTAATGCAAATGGTGTAACCTGGTATTAGAACGGATATCCAATTGCGAGGTGAAAAGCCAAGCTATTTTTAAAAGATGTCATATTATAGTACCCCGAGCGACCTGTGTTGTAGGGCGCATGAATGCCAATGCCGAGATCTGCTCTAAGTACTAACATGCCAATGTCGAAGCGAAGACCAACACCTGTGCCTAAAGCTAATTCCTTTAAGAATGTTTTTCCTGTTAGTTTTGCACCTTCTCTAAAATCGTCATCGCCTTTTAGAAGCCACACGTTTCCCGTATCTAAGAACAAAGCACCATGAAATGGACCAAAAATAGGGAATCTATATTCAACATTTAATTCGAGCTTAAATGTTCCTCCATGAAAATACATTGCATCATACTTAGCATCTTCGTGATAGCTACCAGGTCCAATAGAACGAGATGCAAATGCGCGAATAGAGTTTGCGCCACCTATGTAAAACTCTTCAGTGTAAGGGAGCCATTCCGAGTTCCCATAGGCGTGAGCTACTCCAACAAAAGCTCGTGAAACGATGCTGTGATTACCAAATATGCTACGTGAATACACTAATTGAGATTGAGCTTTTATAAATTGAGAGAAAGGAATGCCAAATAATTTTTTATTTTCAACGCCCCCCTTAGCACCTGCTAAAGCCCATATTCCAGACATTACATTTCCACCCTCCGAAACAGTAGATTTCCACACAATATGGTTGCGCTTTTTATATCCAAAGGCGTGGTCGAAAGTGTAGGTATATGACAATTGAGGAATGAATTTATCGCCCCAAATCATTTCAATAGCAGGTGATTCAAAGGCAAGAGAGTCGAGCTGTTCAGTGCGCTTTAGCGTCTTAGAATAAGTTAGTTTTAGAAGTGTTAATTCGTGAAGCGACTTACGATTGGTGTGCCATTCATAGGCAAATGAGGCGTTAAACTGAGCAACTTTAATATAATTAGGGTGATTAAGCAGTTCAGCATTTAATGTGATTCGAGTCCAATTTAGGTTACGCTTTGTGCGGTCGATAAATTTAGGTGCAAGCAATCGAGGAAATGCCAGCGAAGTTGTAATACCTAATTCATAAGAGTTGTAATCAGAATTATTTCCGCTTGATTTTCCCGTTTGCCATTGATATGATGCAGTGAGGTTAGTAGATAGTTGCTCGCCACCTCCAAATATATTGCGATGAATAAGCCCAAATATAGCACCAGGACCTATGTAACTATTAGATTTAGAAGTACCATTAAGTTCAAAAGTGGCTTCTAATGGGGAGTCGAATGTGCAATTAATATTTACATCAAGTATCTCGTTGCCAATGATGGAGTCAGCTGGATTTACTTCAATGTTTATGGCATTGAAAATGCCAAGTCTCGACAGGTAACTTTGTGTACGGTTCATGTCGCGCACCGAGAACGTCTTTCCCTCCTTAAATGTGATGCACGATGGAATAAGGCTTGGACGCAGGTGCGAAGGCTTCATCTGTACGACAGTTCCACGCTTTGTGATTATCGTATCGGGATAGCCACCTCCTTTATTCCTATTTATGTAAGTAGTAATTTTGCCAGTACGATATTTTACAGTTGCCGCGTTAGGAATGTTTGTTGCAAGAATCATGCGCATTGCAATCTGTTGATTTGTAATAGTGCTATCGGCAAGGTATTCAATATATTCGGGACGAAAATAGAAATAACCTCTGTTACGAATAATGTTAGTAATATTAGTGCGCACTGCGTTCAAGGAGTCAACACAATATTGATTACCTATTTTCAGATAGCTCTCTTTTCGTGCAAGAGAATCGATTATAATTGCAAGGTCAGATGTAGGTTGTAAATGTTGAATTTCGCTTATAGTGTAAGGAACTCCAGGATTTACATTATAATTGATACGAGCCTTTTTTTTGTTCTTTTTGTCAATTAGCAACTCATAACTTTCAGATGATTCAAAATATCCGTTATTCTTTAGAACATCTTTTATCATCTCCACGCGAAGTTCGGGACGCACATCAGATATTAATACTGGGTCTTTGGCTAATTTGCTATAAATCCAATGTTTAAAACCTTTTTTTGACGTTACCTCAAGATTATTATACACCCACAAACCAATAGGAAGAGGAGAGCGCACGTATGGCGAAAAGAGCGGATTATTAGGCTTCACGTTAATAATACTTGAAATTTGGCTTTTCACGCCCGATGGAATTTTAGCGCTATCGGGAGCGTTTATTCTAAGATGTTTCACTCCAGTATATAGCACTTCATCTTCAGCCAATCTCTTAGTAGTGGAGCACCCCGCCGCAATAATCATTACAGTGAAAAGTATCAGAATATGTTTGATATAGCGAGTCATAAAAATCTATTTCTTTTTATCTGTTATAGTAGTGGTATCGGGCTTATGTTTTTTCTTTAAATTGAATTTAAAAATATCTTTCAATGTCGATAATTTACGCTTCAGCACGAAACCTGCACCCATCTGGGTAATTTCTCCCTCAAGAATACTTTCATATCCAGTGTGGCGGAATAGTTTAACATACATGCTCCCCGAGGGAGTTATAAGATATTCAAATGAGATGTCATTAATAAGGCTCTCAGCGAGATTCGCTTCAGAAGTTGCGTCGGTGTCATAATTACCACCTACAACGATTTTAAAACGGTCGTTTAGAAGCGTCTTAGAAATGTGGTAGGAATAGTTGGTTGCAACATTAGTGCTACCTTCAAATGTGCGATTATATTGTGAAATTCCAAATGACAGGTCAACACCTTTAATGTTCTTTGATGCCCAATTATTTAATTGTGAAGCAAGGAATGAGTATAGCGGATTACCCACAATACCCTTGCTTGACTGAATCCCAGCACCTGTGTATGACCCATAGAGAATAAGGTTCATAGCTTGATTAGAACGTTGTTCGGGAGTCATTGATTGTAACTCATTATGAACAGTAATGTCATCGTTAGTGCTCAAATCAAAAGCAATACCCATATTTTTTAGAGAGTTTGTCACAGCGAGTTTTATATCGAAGTTTACCATTCGAGAATTTTCGCCCTCTGGAGTTACATTCGTCTTTGTCGATTCGTCGGCCTTGATATTTAATGTAGGATTCATAATATCGCCAAGCCAAGCCACAGAGCTACCGCTCTCGAATTTAAATATTTGTTCAGAAATAAGAGGTGGAGAGTACCGCGCAAAGCCTCTGTTAATAGTATATCGCCCAGTGAAACGAGAATCCCCAAGAGTATTTTGCGTGTAAGTAAGATTTCCATTTCCTTCAACTTCAACTTTGTTTTTTCCGTCGGGAGATAGATTAACGTTTAATATGGCTCCTTGATTTATGTTTAAAGTAGCTTTTATATCCATTCCGAAGTTATTAGCAATAGCCGTAGAATCAATGGCGTTGAAAGTTGTAGAATCATTAAATTGTACAAATTTCACAATCTCGCCAGTACTCTGTTTCGTTAAAGAATTAACCGAAGATTGTAGCACATAAGTGATATTAGTTCCTGAAAGGATATCGAGATTCGCATTAATATTTAAACGAGATAGATGCCCTTTGATTTTTGAGTTAATATTAAGGTATCCTTTTCCAAATAACTGGGAATATCTTGTGCGCTTGCTGTTTACAAATTGCACATTGTTGCCAATAATAGTGAAATCGACATAGGAGTTATCGAGAGGAAGAATGTGGTAAGAACCATTAAGAGTTAGCGGATTTTCATTACTTCCCGATATGTTGTAGTGATTGAATTTTATTACGCTCGAATCAACAGGTATTCTCGTCTTTGGCATAATTAGTTTACTTCCAAATACAGGAATATTCACATGAGTAGAGTCGTATTCTAAATATCCGTTTAGTATTGGGGTGGAAATTGAGCCAGTCATGTTCATCTTCCCATTCATCGCCCCCCGAAGCTCGGCAATACCTCCAGGAATGAAAGGGTTTAGTGCGCTTAGTGGAAAACTGGTTACATCTAATTCTAAATCGAAAGGATTTACTGAGGTTGAATCATTAAGCACGCCATGGACTGCAATAGCTTTTTTACCATTAATATCAAAGTTTGCGGTGGCATTTGTGTACCCACTTACGGGGTCTAAAGCCATTCCAATGTTAAAGCCAACATTGCCCACGCGTTTTCGGTTGTAAAATAATTCTGATAGGCCTGCTGTGCCATTACCTCCAATATTTTTACCATCGTATGACAGCATGATGTCGGTATTAAGCACTCCCTTAATAGGAGGAGCAAAAGGAGATAAATTTAGCCATTCCGAAATTTGAATACCAGCTATTTTTAAAGAAATTCCGCGTTGTTGATTAAAGTCTAATTGATTACTCTTGATAGAAAGATAGCTTGAATCACTACGAAGGGTTAAGTTTGCATCAAGATGCTTTTTGTAGTGATATTCAAAATAGTTATCACTATTTAGAGACCATTCACGATAGTCAATGATAGGATTTTTTGGATAAAAATGAAGGAGCGTAGCCGTGTCGGTTAATGCGGCATTTAGTCCTATTTTGAAACGAGTCTTTTGCTTGCTATCACATTGAGTGAAGTCGATTGATAGATATTTGCTACGAAGTTTTCCCAAGAATGTCGATGATGAAAAGCCATCGAGATTACCCTTCTTGTTACCTATGTGTAGGTTATATAATAGGCAATTATCTTGTTCGTTAGCTACAAAAGTAATTGTGTCTAACATCGTTTCACCGAAGTCTAAGTTATCAATTCTTGATTTTAAATGAATAGTGGAATCATTATATAGATTAAAATCAAATTTTGAATATTTGATATTGCTATTTGCCAGATAGTCACGTACAATATTTGAGCCGTTGTCTGAAATCTCAAAATTCATTTTAGGTAAGTTGTCTTGAATTTCATTGAAGTCAAAATCCTTTCCATGAATTTGTCTCATAGCCTTCACGCTTGCCTTGTGTAAGGTGGAAATAAGTGTGTCGAGTGAGCATGAGGCATTTAATCCAGCAGATAAGTCGATGTTATTGATATTTAGCGCAATAGTATCGGGTGTTGAATAAACAGTAGAACCTATGTGTGGAGTGCGGATACTGTGGTCGGGAATATTCCATGTAATATCGTTTATATTGATAGTGACATCGTATAATGATTTTTTTAAGTCAATTTCGCCACTTGCAGCAACGTTGAAATGTCCTTCAGATTGCGAAGTAGAAAGGCCAAGAGATTTCAAATCAAGTTCGCTTATTGAAGAACTCAACAAAAAATTATAATTATCATTGGCAAATGTGCTACGCAGTACTAAGTCGAGATTGCAGTCTTCATTTTCAGAAATTGCGTTTAGCTGTATCTCATTATCCTTTATGGTTGCATTAGCTACGACGTTGCGATACGTTTGATTATTATATAGAACATTGCCAATGACAATATCAGCATCAATGGCGTTACCAATCTTTAATGGGTTATATCCTTTAC
>JAVWYO010000031.1:8651-22947 GCA_036661515.1 Muribaculaceae bacterium
CTGCTTTGAGCGATGCCGTAATATCACCACATTTGCCAAGTGGCATGATTGCGTGCATAGGAAATGCTTCGAGGTTCATGTAAACATTGAAAACCTCAGTCCTATTATTAATATCAAGGTCAAGCACGGCTTTGCCAGTAGGCAATTTCATGGTCATATTTGCTATATAAGTGGAGCCGTTTAACGATGCTTTTCCAGCAATAGTCAGCGGAGGAAAATTGATTGCAGGGTGCAACTTGGCTTCAAGTATTGATGGCTTGATGAAATTTATATTTTCGAGATTACCAGCAAGAATAATCTCTCCGCGTAATCGTTTTATGTCGTTAAGAGAGCTAACATGCCCCTTTATATCAACTGTTGCATATTTTGGTAGCTTTGCCCTCAGTTCTTTAATATTTAGATAGCCAAGTGTCCCATTAACGTCAGCTTTTGCCGTAATATTTGAATATTGCGGAATAGTTTTGAAAATAGGGTTGTACACTGGATATAGCTTAGCAATTTCGCCTAAAGCAATGTTTGCATTAATTGCTATCGCAATTTTTGATTGTGGATTTAAACTAAAAATGCCATTTGCCAGATTTGCGTTGACCGAGATATTCGAAAGTGGTGTTTTTAATATTCCATTATTCATTCTAATCCCAGTTGAATCCATATCAAATACACCAGTAACATCAAGAATCTTTATTCCGCATCGTTCATCGCCCGAAAAGTGCTTTATTGGGACTCTAATTGCAGCACCACGATTATAAAAATCATCAACACCGATATTGATGTTATTAGCTTGAATGTAGTTGAGGTCAAGCCCATTACGAGGCCTTGCATCGCGCTGTGCATATAATCCAGATGCGTTTGAGAGCCTTATACTGTCGCCAGTAATTGTCCAATAAGACGATTTTGTTAAGGTATCAATTGCCACGACGGGCTTTGCTTTATATGATGCTAAATAATTAACCGACGGCGTAAAATAATTGGCTTTAGCTCGGTCTATTGCTATATATCGCACTTTTACTTCATGTGTTGCAATATTTACAAGGCCATCTTGCATTGTAGCCGAAGAAATATTGGCATCAATGTTGTCAATGATTGGGAGCATTTGCATGGCGTAATGCACCTTTTCCACTTTAATACTGCGAGCTGTTATTATCCAAGGCGCTGAAGTTGTGGTGTCTTTGGGTGTGGCTTTAGCTTTATCGTTGTCGAAATGAATCCTAATATCTCCACCCTTAAAAAATACTTCATCAACCGAAATTTTGCTATCTTTTAGGTTTAATAACCCGTTATCAAGTTTGCATATATTTGCTTTGGCGGTGAGTAGCATAGAGGAATCAGCCGAAAGCAATCGATATTTGCCATTTTTCAGTGTTGCGTTGTTAATAGCAATGTTAAGATTTAAAAGCGGAATTAGTTTAACGTTGGCGTTAAAATTCTGTGCTACAATCATGGTGTCACGTTTAGCATCAAGCACAAGAACGCCATCAACCTTTATATCTAAAGGAAACGAAATGAGTAATTTGTCGATAGAAATATCCCAGCCAGTAGCTTTAGAAACCTGCTTAGTAGCAATATTTTTAACGAAATTCTGTATAGGAGGAATATATAACAATGCAGGCAAAAGAAATATCACTAAAACAGTAATACCTAATGCCTTTATAGCAATACGTAATATTTTATGTGCTATAATACGCTTCAAAGTTATTTAATAGCTTAATCTTTACTAATTCAAAACATAAAGATACTTCTTTTGTTGCTATTAATGACTTATTTATTATAAAATTGCGTTTAATTATCCTATTTACCTCGTTTTAAGATTATGCGTAATTGTGGAACTAAGTAATAATAGCATATCGCAAATGCTGCTATGGAACCAAGACTATCGGCAATGAAGTCTATTAAGTCTTTGTCGCGTCCATATTGCATAGCGTCTTGTAACAATTCTATCACTCCACCTAAGACTATGCCAAAGAGGGTTATAGCTATGAATAAATCAAGACGTGGACGATGAGGAAAACGCATTTTTGCAACGTCAAGTGTGAATATGCAACCAGCAATAAAAAACATAATAAAGTGAGCTACTTTATCAAATCCTGGAAACAAAGTAATGTCGTGCGCCCCCATTGGATCAGGTGTGAGGGTTAAAAATAGGATTACGGCGAGAATAAGAATCGACGCAATTCCATAGGGTAATTTAAGGAATAATCTTCTCATGCTTTGATGCAGCTAATAAAATTTGTATATATATATGGTTTACAAATTTAAGAATAAATTACAGCTTTACAAATTAATAATAGGCTATAAATAGAAATCTACATTAAAATGTTACTTTTGTAATATAAAAGCAAAAAATACGATAAAAATATGTCAGGGAAGGCAAAATTCGGTTCAAAAATAGGACTTGTAGTAGCGACCGTGGGGTCTGCTGTTGGGCTTGGTAACGTGTGGCGCTTTCCGAGTGAAGTTCAATCAAATGGTGGAGCAGCGTTCTTGTTGGTCTATATTGCTTGTGTCTTTTTACTTGGTATCCCTGTAATGCTTGCCGAATTTTCACTTGGGCGGGGTGGAAATTCTGATGCTGTTGGTGCCTTTAAGAATCTAACGCCTACTAAAAAATGGTGGCTTGTGGGAGTGCTGGGAGTTATTGCGTCTTATTTAATTTTATCATTTTACATGGTGGTTGCTGGTTGGACGCTTGAATACTTTTGGCAATCTCTAACGGGAAATTTATTTGTTGGAATCAATGAGAATAGCAATGCGACTATGGATAGCGCTTTCGTAGCTCGCATGAATGATATGATAGCGAGTAGTTGGAACCCATTGATATGGACTTCCATAATGATTGTGCTCAATCTTATAGTGCTTTTAAAAGGGGTGCAGAAGGGTATTGAAAAGATGTCTAATATTCTTATGCCTTTGTTATTTGTCCTACTTATAATATTTTGTGGCATTTCATTATCGCTACCAAATGCAAAAGAGGGTATCGATTTCTTCTTAAACCCTGATTTTAGCAAAATTAATAGCGATATGCTAATCAGTGCGCTTGGACAAGCATTCTTCTCATTAAGTCTTGGTATGGGAATACTCATAACCTACTCTGCGTATTACCCTCATGATACAAAGCTTGGACGCACTGCCATAATGGTGTCTATGCTCGATTTCTTCGTGGCATTCATTATGGGATTGATAATTTTCCCTGCCGTTAAAACATTTGGGCTTGATGCCGACCCCGCAGGGCTAAAGGGTGTTACTCTTGTGTTTGTGACGCTTCCCGAAGTATTTATGCAGATGCCGGGTAGTCAAATATGGTCAACTCTATTTTTCTTGTTGCTTTCTGTTGCTGCCATAACATCTACCATATCATTGTCGGAGGTGTCGATATCGCTTATGCAAGATCGCTTCAAAATGTCGCGTAGAGGTGCTTGCTTCTTGGTAATTCTCCCATTGTTTGTATTCAGTGCTGTGTGTTCGCTATCGCAAGGCCCTTTATCGTTTATACGGATAGGAGGATTAAATATTTTTGATTTCCTTGATACGTTTGCAACCAATATATTGTTGCCAATATCGTCAATCCTATTATGTATATATGTAGGGTGGATATTGCCTCATGATTTTATGAAGCAAGAATTAAATAATCATGGCACAATGAAATCATATTCTTTCCCCATAGTCCTATTTATAGTGAGATTCTTGGCCCCAATACTTATTGGTGCAATATTGGTATATAAACTCATTGAAATATTAGGGTAATGATTAAGCAACTATTTACAATGAATAAAGGTGAGCGAGTGGGTGCTTTGATACTTCTATCGCTTATCGCAATAGCCATTACCGTAAACATAATCGTTAGGAGTGTAGCTGTTGAACATATTGATGAACAATGTGTTGCTAATGCTAAGTCTATGGCTGAATTTAAGAAAAATATAACCCCAGAACCTCCGTCAAAAGATTATTGGAAAGTAGAACGCGTAGCAAAAAGGAACGTTCACAAAGGCGTTTCATCAACACATCAACGAGATAGGAACAATGAGGACTTGCCAATAATAAATGAAGATTAATAATAATTAGAAATGAAAGAAAGAGCATTATTTGCTACTAAAATAGGTGTCGTTGCAACGACTGTGGGTTCGGCTGTAGGTCTTGGAAATATATGGCGTTTCCCTTATGAAACGGGAACACACGGGGGTGGCGCATTTATCATAATTTACATATTATGTGTTTTTGCAATAGGCATTCCTGTTATGTGTTCGGAGTTTGTTATGGGACGTTCCACACATCGTAATGTGCGAGGTGCATTCAAGATGCTATCGCCAAAAGGTAGCTGGCACTGGATGTCGTACCTTGGCATTGTAGCATCGTTAATGATTCTTAGCTTTTATTCGGTAGTTGCGGGCTGGACGCTCGAATATCTTTATCAATCGGTAATGGGAACATTTGAATCCAACAGTGCCGAAGACTTTACATGTCAATTTAATGAATTTAGTATGAGCCCATGGCGACCAGTGGTGTGGACGCTTATTTTTCTTGGACTTAATTTCATTGTACTTCGTCGTGGAGTGCAGAAGGGGATAGAACGACTATCAAATATATTGATGCCATTGCTATTTATTATATTGATAATTTTTGCTGTCAATTCTTTATTATTACCTCAAGCACAGAAAGGCCTTGAATTTTTATTTAATCCCGATTTTAGCAAAATAACACCTAAAGTTGTGCTTGGAGCTATGGGACAAGCCTTTTTTTCGTTGAGCCTTGGGCTTAGCGGATTGCTTACATATTCAAGCTATTTTTCAAATGATACTCCGCTCGTAAGAAGTGCTGTTATAGTTGCTGTCCTTGATACTGCCGTTGCCATTCTTGCTGGAATAATTATTTTCCCCGCAGTATTCTCCTTTGGAGCAGAACCAACGGCAGGACCAAAATTGGTGTTTGAAGTACTTCCAAATATATTTCAACAAATGCCAGGAGCCTATATGTGGTCGATAATGTTCTTTGTGCTACTGTTTTTTGCAAGCATTACTTCAACAATCTCAATGAGCGAAATTTCAATAGCATTCTTTATGGAGGAGGGCAAAATGTCGAGAAACAAGGCAACTACACTAAATACTGGCATTGCCGTAATATTTGGTGTCCTTTGTGCATTGTCATTTGGCGTGCTATCTGATTGCAAAATATTTGGGAAGACGCTTTTTGAATTTTTTGATTATACTTCGTCAAATATCTTGCTCCCATTAGGAGGAATGGCTTTCTCAATATTCGTTGGGTGGTTTATGAATAAGAAAATTGTGAATAGTCAGCTTACAAATAATGGTACCATAACGGTACGCATAATGAAAGTATTACTATTCTGTATTCGCTATGTTGCACCACTTGCAATAGGGCTTATATTCCTTTATGGGCTGGATTTAATTCAATTTTAGTATTTTTATTGCAATAGGCATAATAATAAGTACTATATTCGCATTATAAAAAAGAAACAACGGTGCCTAATTTTAAGCAATATACAATAAATATAAAGGGAACGCTCAAGGTCATTGAGCGTACTTGGGTGATGGGAATCTTGAATGTTACTCCCGATTCCTTCTATTCAGGTAGTAGATGTGATGCTGAAACTAAGATTGTTAATCGCATACATCAACTTGTCAATGAGAAAGCCGATATAATTGATATTGGTGGATATTCATCACGTCCTCATGCTGATGATATTTCGGCTGATGAAGAATTTAAACGTTTGAAGTGCGGACTTGAACATATAAGGCGAGAAGCGCCTGATGCGATTGTGTCGATAGATACTTTTAGAGCTGGTGTCGCTCGACGTTGTGTTGAAGAATATGGAGCCGACATTATAAATGATATTTCGGGTGGCGACATGGATAGAGATATGTATAGCACTATTGCGTCATTAAAAGTACCTTATGTGATGATGCACATGCGAGGAACTCCCGAAACGATGACTTCGCTTACTGATTATGATAATGTAGTCACTGATGTAATAAAAAGTCTTGGAGTTAAGATTGATGCGCTACGCGAACTCGGAGTGAATGATATAATTATAGACCCTGGTTTTGGATTTAGCAAGACGGTTGCACAAAATTTTGAATTATTATCGCAACTTGAAGAATTTACATACTTAAATTTGCCATTACTCGTAGGCGTTTCCAGAAAGTCAATGATTTATAAAAGCCTTAATATAACGGCTGAAGAATCGTTAAATGGAACTACTGTGCTTAATACAATTGCTGTTGAGCGAGGAGCGCATATTTTGCGCGTCCATGATGTGAAGGCAGCTACTGAGGCTGTGAAACTTGTGTCCTTAACCCTAAAAAGATAGTAGAGATGGAACAATTTGGTATAAAAGATGCGCTTGATATACTATTAGTAGCAACCTTGTTATTTTATCTTTATCGCATGATGAAAGAGTCGGGTACGCTTAATATCTTTATTGGCGTGCTTGCATTCATTGCTGTGTGGGTCGTGGCAAGTGAAATACTTGAAATGAGGCTCATTGGTACAATTATGGATAAGTTTATGAATATTGGATTGTTGATATTTGTAATCCTTTTCCAAGACCAAATAAAGCAATTCCTTGTAGAAATAGGATCGCATAAGCGATGGCGATTTATACGTAGAATGTTTTTTAAAAAATCCAGCACTCCAGATGGCCACAAGTGGATTATGCCTATTGTATACGCCTGTATGAGCATGTCAAAAAGTAAAACTGGAGCGCTTATAGTAATTCAGCAAGAAATATCGCTTGATAAATATGAGAAACTTGGTGATACTATAAACGCAAATATCAATACTCGCCTCATAGAAAACATATTTTTTAAAAATAGTCCGTTGCATGATGGCGCTATGATAATTGCTGATAATAAAATAATGTCGGCAGGGTGTATTCTTCCTGTATCACACGATAGCAATTTGCCAAAATATCTTGGCTTGCGACATCGTTCTGCGCTCGGTATTGCCCAAGTGTCTGATGCAGTAGCTATTGTCGTTTCAGAAGAAACAGGAAATATTGCCTTTGCTCATAAAAATCAGATTTATCTAAAACTAACTATCACTGAGCTTGAGCATCGCTTGGCTGCATTATAACAAAAGAGCGACACCGTTTCCGATGTCGCCCCATAAGCATAATTGTGAATTTATTTATTTCTTGAAGAAACGGTTATAAAGTCCTTCAAAACCTTTTCCGTGACGTGCTTCGTCTTTTGCCATTTCGTGAACTGTGTCGTGAATTGCATCTAAATTAAGCTCTTTTGCACGTTTTGCAATACGCATCTTATCGGCATTTGCTCCAGCTTCAGCGTTCATGCGTTTGTCAAGGTTAGTCTTTGTATCCCAAACGACTTCTCCTAAAAGTTCTGCAAATCGTGCTGCATGTTCAGCTTCTTCAAAAGCGTAACGCTTAAATGCTTCAGCTATTTCTGGATAACCTTCACGGTCGGCTTGGCGTGACATTGCAATGTACATTCCCACTTCGGTGCATTCGCCCATGAAGTGCGCATTTAAGTCTTTAATCATCTCTTCGTCGCAACCTTTTGCTACGCCTATTGCATGCTCTGTTACAAATTCGATAGAATCGGTATCAACTAATTCTTTAAATTTGCTTGCTGGAACATTACATTGTGGACATTTCTCTGGTGCTGTTTCTCCTTCGTGTACATATCCGCATACTGTGCAAATGAATCTCTTTTTCATAATTGTAAATTTTTTATAAATTAATATGTTAGTTATTTATTTCTAATTTCTCTTTTTGTTGGCATGCTTCGCACACTCCTTTATAGTATAGCTTGATTACTTCAACATTAAAGCTGCTCATCTTTGGAATTGGATTAAGAATCCCTTCGGGCAATGGCATGTCGTAGATTGAACCACAGCAACGACACATAAAGTGAGCATGTGGGGTGATATTGCCATCATAATGAACAGTCTTGCTATCAATGTTGAGGGTCAACAGTGCATTGTGTTCTTCAAGAACACGTAATGTATTATACACCGTTGTGCGCGATAGTGTTGGCATATCTGGAAGCAGTTCTGAATATATCTTATCAACCGTAGGGTGGATTGGGTGCTCCATTAGATATTTCATTATTGCTATACGTTGAGCCGATGGCTTAATGTTATGTGATAATAAATGCTGAGCTGTTATATTCATAATTGTAATAATTACATGTTTGAAATCATTACAAAATTACAATCTTTATTTTAAATAGCAACTATATTTTGAATTATTTTTAGTTAAAAATGTATTATTTATATAATTGCCTGTCTTATAGCAACATAATAAGAAAGAGTATTTTATCAAACAAAAAGAAACATATAATCGTTATAGCACTAATAACACTAAAAAAATATATTTATGAAAATTCTAATTTCAAAACTGATATTAATTGTAGCTCTAATAACTACGATGGGAACCCTAATGGCTAATGCCGAAAATAGTAAAAACGGTTCTAATAATGAGCAACGATATATGGCTCCTGGACCTGTAACGAGTGTCTCCGAAAATTATTCATCTTTGCCACAATCAATAAAGACTTTTTTGCTTAAATACATTCCGAATGCTACTGTGGCAGAAATTGAGATGAAAACGATGAAAGATATTTACAAAATAGAAATGTCGAATGGGGCTGAACTCGTTTTCACTACTGCCGGACAATGGCTAAGTTTTGAAGCACCTGATAAAGCCACTCTATCATCACAAATACTTCAGGCTCTACTCCCAGCTCCAGCCTTTAAGCATTTGACCGATAAAAACCTCCTTAACAAAGTGGACGAAATAAAATACAATCCGCGTAAAGGTTATAAGGTAGAACTTGACAATCATTCAAAAAAAGATTTATATTTCTCAACTACTGGAGCATTAATAAAGGAAAAATATGGCAAAAAGCACCATTAAACAATCATTCCCAAAATAATAAGATTTTCATTTTCATATTTTGCCTATTTGTCATATCTTTACATACGAGAATATATCATGATAAATATATATATACATTGAATGAACTTGTTGAGATATGGATAGAAGAGGCAAATTATATTTCAGATATGGAACTATGGGTTCCGCAAAGACTGCTATTTTATTAACCACCGCTTATAATTTTGAAGAGCGTGGAATGGAATATATGTGTTTGAAGCCTGTTATTGATAATAGAGAGAAAGACAATGTGATAAAATCGCGCATCGGTATTTCGCGTGCTTGTAGCTGGGTATATCCCGATACCGATATCTATGAACTTGCAAAAAATATTTTTGAAGAGACTTTAATAGTGAAAGATTGGATTCTCATTGATGAAGCTCAATTCCTATCACGCACACAAGTCGATCAATTAGCACGCATTGTTGATGATTATGGGAGTAATATTATATGTTATGGTTTGCGCACCGACTTCCAGTCAAATATGTTTGAAGGGTCAAAACGCTTATTTGAAATTGCCGATACTATTGATGAGATAAAATCGACATGCACCTGTGGACGCAAGACGATAATTAATGCCAGAATTGATAAAAATGGCAATGTGGTCACCGATGGCCGTCAGGTAGAGATTGGTGGCGATGATAAGTACGTTGCACTATGTCGTCATTGCTGGCGTAGCCGTTGCTTAGAGTCAAAAGAGCGTGATGCCTTGAATTTCAACGATTAATCTAAGACGCTGTTTTAATCTATTTCTAAACCATAATTTTAAAGCAGAGCTTATTTATCTCACCACTACCTATAATCGGAGCATGAGCATCTTGTGGAAACATTATGCAGAAATCTCCAGGATTTAAGGTGTAGTACGCTTTTGGTGTGTCGCCATAAAATGCACGGTCTAATGTTTCATCATATCCCTCAATCAACTCTGTCAATAAATCAGTACGTTTCCAGCCAATAATCTCAGTTGCATTGATTGGAACATGAATGTCGATATATTTTCTATGGACTTCAAGTATCTGTTCATATTTTGACTTTAAAGTAGCAGTGTCTATATTTACAAAAAGCCTATCGCCATTAATATTAACACGCTTAGTGTTAGTCAACTTGTGTGCGTCAAAACCATGACTTCGTATCCACTGAAATGCCATTGCAAATTGTGGGTGAAGTGTCTCAATAATAGCAGTGTCGTCAATATTTCCAATAATCATAATATAGAGTATTTTTCTCTGCAAATATAGCCAACGCAAAATGATTTTACCTTATCAAAGTCAGCAAATAATAAATTTGGTATTGAAAATTAATTCTTTATATCGTTTGCCCCAAGATATTTTATGGCATTAAAAAAAGTCGGTAGATCATTTCTGCCGACTTTTCAATTAGGTTGTTTATTTTTTGATTTATTCGCTAACACCTGCAAGTTCAGGGTCAATCATGATGCGACCGCAATATTCACATACGATGATCTTTTTGCGCATCTTGATTTCCATTTGACGTTGGGGTGGAATACGGTTGAAGCAACCGCCACAAGCATTACGTTGAATGTAAACAATACCAAGACCGTTACGGGCATTTTTGCGTATGCGCTTAAATGCTGTTAGAAGTCGGGGCTCAATTTTTGCTTCAAGTTTCTTTGCTTGTTCACGAATTTTTTCTTCGTCTTGCTTAGTTTCTGAAACTATTTCTTCAAGCTCGCTTCTTTTTTCAGATAGAATGTGGTTACGGTCACTAAGATTTTCTTCTGCAGCTTCTACTTCGCGAGTTTTTTGTTCGCTTTGTTCGATAAACTCTTTGATACGTTTTTCTGCAAGTTCAATCGTTAAGTTTTGATATTCAATTTCTTTAGAAAGGAAGTCAAATTCGCGGTTATTGCGCACATTGTCCTGTTGTTCAGTATATTTCGCAATCATTTCACCTGACTTTGCCATCTCTTCTTTTTTGGCGTCTATCCCATCTTTCAAAGTAGCAATCTCAGTCTTATAATTTTGAATACGAGTTTCAAGACCGACTATTTCGTCTTCAAGGTCACGAACTTCAAGAGGAAGTTCGCCACGCAAAGTCTTAATACGGTCAACTTCTGAAAGTAATGTTTGAAGATCATAGAGCGCCTTTAAGCGTTCTTCAACTGTCAGTTCTTTTTCGTTTTTTGTCTTATCGTTAGCCATAGCCTACAAATAATTTATCGGATTTTTTTCTTTATCAGGATAATAGGTTGCAAAGTTAGGGATTTTTTTCTGAATTATGTTATAAAAAATCTCTTTTGTGAACTGTTCACTCTCGTAGTGCCCAATATCTGCAATAATAATTGATGTGCCAAATGTGGTAAAGTCGTGATATTTAACATCTCCAGTTACATAAATGTCGGCTCCTGCATCTATTGCTTTTTTAATTAAAAATGCGCCACTGCCACCACATAGTGCAACTTTAGAAACGTCATTGATTTGGGCTGACGAATATCTAACGGCTCCAACGCCAAAAATGTTTTTAAGCCGTTCCAAAAATTTGACTTTATTTTCGGGCATAATATTACCAATAACACCGCTCCCACAGTATCTTGAATCGTTAGCCAATTGAATTATATCAAAAGCGGGTTCTTCATAAGGGTGAGCATCTATCAATGCTTTTATTATCGCTGATTTCTTTGCCATTGGGGCTATTACTTCAATTTTCACTTCGGCCTCATTGTGTAGCTCATTGAGCGTGCCTACAAATGGATTTGCTCCCGCTTTAGCGCGAAATGAGCCTGTCCCATTTACGCAATAGCTACAAGAATCGTAATTCCCTATCTCTCCAGCTCCTGCCGCAAATAGCGCTGCTTGAACGCTATCGCAGTGCGATTGTGGCACGAATGTAGCAATCTTTATTAGCGACCCTTGTTGAGGCTGTAACACTTCGATGGCGGTAAGTCCAAGTTTCGATGCCATGATATGCGATACACCACCCCAAGCATTATCTATATTGGTGTGTGCCGAATATAATGCGACATCGTTTTTGATAGCTTTCAGCACAATTCGTTCTATCTCATTCTTTCCACTAATTGATTTTAATCCTTTAAATAGGAGTGGGTGATGTGAGATGATGAGGTTGCAACCTTTAGCAATCGTTTCGTCAAGAATAGCTTCAGTTATGTCAACACATAGCATGGCTCCAGTAGCTTCATTGCGCGTGTTGCCTACTTGCAATCCTGCATTGTCGTAGTCCTCTTGCAAATAAAGCGGAGCAAAATCCTCTATGGCTTTTATAATGTCGGCTATTATCATTCTATAATTATTCTTTTTCTTTTAGGTCTAATTTAATGCACAATTCTTCGAGCTGAGAGTCGTCAATTGTTGATGGCGCATCAGTCATCACACAACGTCCCGAATTGTTCTTAGGAAAGGCAATAACATCGCGTATCGAGTCGAGTTCTGCAAGAATTGAAACTACACGGTCAAATCCAAAGGCAAGTCCACCATGAGGTGGCGCACCATATTTGAATGCTTGCATCAAGAAGCCAAATTGTTCTTGCGCACGCTCTTTGGTAAATCCAAGAAGGCTAAACATCTTATCTTGTAGCTTAGGGTCGTGAATACGAATACTGCCACCTCCAAGTTCTACGCCATTAACTACCATGTCATAGGCATTAGCTCTTACGCTACCTGTGTCGCTGTCAAGCAATGGTATATCTTCGGGCTTAGGAGATGTAAATGGGTGGTGCATTGCATAGAAACGTTGCGTCTCTTCGTCCCATTCAAATAATGGGAAATCTATAACCCAAAGTGGTGCAAAGACGCTCTTATTGCGAAGCCCTAAGCGGTCGCCCATAAATAGTCGAAGGTCGCCAAGTGCTTTGCGAGTCTTCATTGCATCACCTGCTAAGATGAGGATAAGGTCGCCTGCTACTGCTCCGCAACGCTCACACCATGTTTTAATTTCATCGTCGGTATAGAATTTGCTGGCCGAACTTTTAATGCTACCATCTTCTTCTATTTTTGCCCAAACGAGTCCCTTTGCTCCCACTTGTGGACGCTTAACGAAGTCGGTCAACTCATCAAGTTGCTTACGTGTATATGATGCACAACCAGTGGCACATATTGCTCCAACGTATTTTGCACTGTCAAATACTACAAAGTTTTTACCTTCGGTTAAGTCTTTCAACTCCACAAATTTCATATCAAAACGAATATCAGGCTTATCACTACCATAATATTTCATAGCATCAGCCCATGTCATACGTGGAAATTGCTCGTTGAAATCAATATTTTTTACATATTTAAAAATATGCTTTATTAAGCCCTCAAAAAGTTGAAGAATATCCTCTTGTTTTACAAATGACATCTCACAGTCAATTTGTGTAAATTCTGGCTGGCGGTCGGCTCTCAAATCTTCGTCACGAAAGCATTTAGCAATTTGAAAATAGCGGTCAAATCCCGATACCATAAGCAATTGCTTAAATAGCTGAGGCGACTGGGGTAGGGCGTAAAACTCTCCTGAATTCATGCGCGAGGGCACAACAAAGTCACGAGCTCCCTCTGGAGTCGACTTTATAAGTATAGGTGTTTCCACCTCAAGAAATCCATTCTCATCAAGAAACTTTCGAAGCTCAAACCCTATCTTGTGCCTTAGCTCAAGATTCTTTCTCACAGCCGAACGTCGTAGGTCAAGATAGCGATATTGCATGCGAATGTCATCGCCTCCATCAGTTGCATCTTCTATTGTGAATGGGGGGACCTCGCTGGTATTTAATATATTGAGATCATTAGCGATTATCTCAATATCTCCAGTAGGAATATTGCTGTTTTTGCTCGTTCGTTCAGTAACATTACCTGTTACTTGAATCACATATTCACGTCCAAGGTGATTAGCCTTTTCGCAAAGTTCTGCATTTGTGTCATTGTTAAATACAATTTGGGTTATACCATAACGGTCGCGAATGTCAATAAATGTCATTCCGCCCATTTTGCGTGAGCGTTGTACCCACCCTGCTAAAGTGACTTCTGTCCCTACGTCTTTCAGGCGTAGCTCGCCACAAGTTTTTGATCTATACATAATATCTTTAATTCTTTCTGTTATTTATATTATTTTAAACGTGTAATCCTTAATCTAATTTAGGCTACTTCGTAATATCATGCAAAAATAACACAAACCGACGATATAACACACCGAGAGATGAAAAAAATGAATACTTTTTTTTTAATGAATATCATTGAAAATAAGGGCATTAAAATTAAACTACTATTTTTGAGCAAAATATTTGACTAAAATGCTTGCATTTATGAAAAATAGCCGTAACTTTGCATCGCATTTCACAAATGAAATCATTCGGGGTGTAGCGCAGTCCGGTTAGCGCACCTGCTTTGGGAGCAGGGGGTCCCAAGTTCGAATCTTGGTACCCCGACAAAAGCCTGA
>JAVWYO010000032.1:0-22567 GCA_036661515.1 Muribaculaceae bacterium
TCCACGCCATCAAAGTAGGTGTAGTCGATCGAAGTAGCAGGATTGCCTTTGTATTTTATTGTCAGATTGGCACTTAGTCCATCTTGGGATACCTCAGAAACGGTTATATTATCTAAAATATCATTTATCTGCGATGGTATCCAAGTGACTAATAAAACCTCTTCTGTGGCAGTTTTATATCTTACTTCGGCAGGATATCTAAGACTTTTGAGCAGACAAAATCCCCAGTAATAATAGCGTAACGCATCATCTATCTTGGCATTTTTTTCAGCTTTTAAAGCCAAATCCATCATATTTAGCACTTTCAGCTTACGCCCTTCAAATATTCTATCAATTTCATTTTTCTTGATATATATAAGCACATGAGCATCGGGTTCATTTTTAATTATAATATGCTCGGTGTTGCTTAAAGTAGATTGACTGTAAGAGTTAATTACACTTTGTGCCACCGAGTTTGAGTCAAACTTTCCATTTTGCGACAGTTCTTTTTCAGTGAGAGTGAACGAACTTTGTACCGTTACCGTAATTTTGCTAACTAAGTCAGAGAGTGCGCTTTGCTTGGCATCGTTTAAAGTGTTACCCCACCCTTCTCCGAAGAAATAATTTGTGTTGCTCTTTATAGCATCAACACTTTGGGCATTAGCATTGTAACACCCTAAAAAAAATATCAAAAAGAAGAGCACCCCTTTTGGAGCTCTTCTTTTTTGAAGTGTATTATATCCGATTTTCATGGAGTATAAATCTTATCAATTAAACGTACACATAATGGTCGCAAGACACATTACTATTATTCTTGCGGCTTAAACCCTTCTTTAATAAAATCGCTTACTTTAGTAGCATATTTCTGTGCTATTTCGCTCTCTTTAGCTGCATTTTCAAATGCACGAATACGAGCTTGTGTAGCAGCATCTTCATTAACAATGAAAAAAGACTGCATTTCAAAAGTGCCATCTTTCTTATCACGAATAATGGAATAGCTCTCTTTCATCTCTCCTCTTATCTCTTTCTCAACAATACGCTCATAGGCAGCATAGAATTTATCGAATTCCGATTGCGGAACATTCACTATGGCACCCATATCGCTCACAACACGGCCTTTCACATGCGACCCAGCAAGCGTTGAATAAGTGACACAAGCATTGTTGAGCGCTTGTTGCTTTCCGAGATTTTTTGAGACAAAAGAAGACACAATGCCCACATATTCTTGAGCGTTATCTCCTGCTGTGGCAAGCTTGTCATAATGCGTTAGAAGAGCTACTTCAAGAGAACGTGAACTACCAAATATTTTCCACTGTTCTTTTTTATACTCTTTCATCTTGCTTTTGTACTCTTTTTTTAGAGCCTTCTCTAAAGATTTGTTTGACGCACTGATTGTGCATGGAGCAATTAATAAAAATGCTACGATAAAGATTAGAAACTTTTTCATACTTGTATTTGCTTTTAAGTTTAATAGATATCAATTTCTAAAGGCAAAGATACCAATTTTTTTAATTATTAAATACATTTAAACAAATTAATGCCGATTTTTTATCCACAGATTACACAGATAATGCGCAACTCCGTATAATCGCAGGATATTTTGCACACAGAATCCACAGAATTATTGCGTAAGCACTTTCTACAGTGGGTTTTAAACATACAAAAATAGATTATTTATCATGAATAATGAAATAAAAACACTGAACTAATATTAAATATTATGCAAGGGGGTGACAATTCGGTGAAAAATATTTACTTTTGCTCCGTAAAGGTTATTTTTTTGTACAAAATTCAAATTAAATATATTAATTTTTTTATGACTAAAATTAGAGCGGCAATAGTAGGCTATGGAAATATAGGCAAATCGGTGCTTGAAGCATTACTTACAGCTCCCGACTTTGAGCTTGCAGGAATTGTACGTAGAAGTAATAATAATATTCCTGCTGAGATTTCGAGCTTTAAAGTTGTAACAGATATTCATGATCTTAAAGATGTTGATGTGGCAATCTTGTGCACCCCCACGCGTGAGGTTGAGAAGCATGCCTCAGAGCTACTCTCTGAAGGGATAAATACGGTGGATAGCTTTGATATTCACGGTCAAATTTCGGGACTTAGAAGTAACCTTGATAAGATAGCTAAAGGACATGGCTCGGTAGCAATAATATCAGCAGGCTGGGACCCCGGAAGTGACTCTATAGTGCGCACACTTATGGAAGCGGCGGCACCTAAGGGAATTACATATACAAACTTTGGACCAGGCATGAGCATGGGGCACACCGTAGCTGTTAAATCAAAAGAGGGAGTTAAGAATGCCCTTTCTATGACAATTCCGCTTGGCACAGGGATACATCGTCGTATGGTATATGTAGAGGTCGAAGCAGGCTATGATTTTAATGATATTACAAAATCTATTAAAACAGACCCCTACTTTGCGAGTGATGAAACCCACGTGATGGAAGTGTCATCGGTTGATGACGTGAAGGATATGGGACATGGCGTTAACATGGTTCGTAAGGGTGTATCAGGTAGTACACAGAATCAGCGTTTTGAGTTTAGTATGAGTATTAATAATCCAGCCCTCACTGCACAAATACTTGTTGGTGCAGCGCGTGCATCAATGAAACAAGGTCCTGGAGCATATACGATGATTGAAATTCCAGTTATCGATTTACTTTCTGGAGACCGCGAAGAATTAATAAAACACCTTGTATAAATAATGTTGAATTTTATCACTTGGACTGTTAATCCAACCATAATTGATAGTTTTGTAACCATTCGCTGGTATGGATTAGCTTTTGCAATAGGATTTCTTATAGGCTACGAAATAGTATCTCGAATATATAAGCACGAAGGTGTTCCCGAGTCGTGGATGGGAAGCCTCTTTGTATATGTAGTGATTGCTACAATTATAGGTTCACGACTTGGTCATGTGTTCTTCTATGAATGGGATTATTATTCACAAAACCCTATTGAAATATTTAAAATATGGGAAGGCGGGCTTGCCAGTCATGGAGGTACCATAGGTATTATTATAGCAATATTCCTTTATTCAAAGTTTGTAACGCATAAAAGTGCGCTGTGGACATTTGACCGTCTTGTAGTCCCCGTAGCACTTGTTGGAGCATTAATACGCTTTGGGAATCTTATGAACCATGAAATTTATGGAGGAGTAACTGATATGCCTTGGGGATTTAGCTTTGTACAAAACGTAGGCGCATGGATGCAAGGCGCCGAACCCATCTTCACTCAGCCATCGCACCCGACGCAAATCTATGAAGCGCTATGCTACTTGGCACTTTTTGGCGTGATGATGTTTATGTATTGGAAAAAGAATGAGGAAGAACGTCCAGGTCTAATATTTGGAGTGTTCTTGACATGGTTATTCACAGCTCGTTTCTTGATAGAATTTGTAAAAAATGATCAAGAACTATGGGAAGAAAATATGCTCTTAAATATGGGACAAATATTGAGTATACCGTTTATGATAGCTGGTGTAATCTTAATAATTAGAGCACTTAATCGTCCTCGTGAGACGCTCACCTTTCCCAATAAATTTGCTCCCGAAAAGAAATCGAAATGACATAAAAAAACGTGCTAAGAGTCTTAGCACGTTTTTTTGTGTAAATAATAGATAGCCTATTTTTTTACTATTTTCGTTACTGTTTCATTGCATTTTATTAGGTATAATCCGGGAGATAGATAAGAGGTATTGATGCTATTTGTTCCTTCAGAAATCTCGACGGTTGCGACTGTAGTACCTGATAAATTAGTTATAGTTGCCATAGAAGCGATGTTGCTATTCACGATTATATAATCGGCAAATGGGTTTGGATATATTGTTACTTTATTTGTTTCGGTATCAGATATTCCTGAATGAGAAATAGGAGGTTCAGCAGCCACGTAAGGAGCATTTGGCACTGCACCTTCCATGCTTGGATTATCCATTTCTTGATAACCCCAACCGTCCCAACTTCCATCAGAAAGAATACGACTTGTTGCACCAAGTCCCGAATAATAGAAACTCTCAGCCTGACTTTCCTTTACTTGATAAGACCAATAACCGTAGTTCCAACCACTACGCCAATGGTCGGCAGCATCGGGTGATGTCCAGTCATCATAATTATAAGTATCGGTGGTAACTATGCCTAATTTTGGATATTTAGGATTTGTGGTATCTCCATTAAAAATAAGATATTGATTACCGCTATTATTAATGTCATAGCCAAGTCCAGCAATAGTGTTACCCAAATTAGTTGAATGAGTAAGGAATAGGAAACGAGAATCGGCTTTGGCAACAGCTTCAACCATATCATATCCAGTGGCATCGCCATCGAAACGGTATCCCCAAACTAATGTTTCACCTTTTCCGTCAAACCAATCAATGACCAAAGCTGCTCTTTTTGCTCCAGTTCCGACCCAAAATTTTATATCATCAAAATTAAATGATAAATCTTCGGCTTTAATGGTAGCATTTCTCGATAATTTATTTTTATCAATGTCGCAACGCTCATGTCCTTGAACTTTAAGTGTACCACTTTGCGCAAATGCAATGCTCATAGTTAGAGATACGAACATTAGTAGCGCTGAAATTTTCTTTGTCATAATTTTCTCTTGTTTTTTATTGTTTAATAATTCTTATTGATGTGTTGTCAATCTTTACTATATACATGCCCATACTTAGATGCTCCATCGATATATTTGTATTTTGCTGGTCAGCAATAGTTGAAAATAGGCAAATTCCGCATACAGTATAAATAGAAATAGATGAGCCAATATTTGCCTTAACATTAATGTATGAAGAGGTAGGATTAGGGTAAACATTTACACTATTATGTGCTATATTATTCTCGACACTTGCTTGTCTTGTCTTGACATTAATACTCTTTGTGGCTATTTTACCATTTGAATTAAATTCAATTGTAATGTTTGCATTTCCGCTGATAGATGTAGGTGTTAATACCAATATATTATTTAATATTTTGGCATTAACAACAGCAACATTATCATTATTTACTATTGTTTTTATTATTGCCGCATCAAGATTATCCTTGTCACTCACTTTATCGTCAAGATTTATCAAAGTTTCTTCATTTATCAGAATATCGGTAAATTCTGAAGAGATTTCAGGTGCATAATTATCGGGAAACACAGGCATTGCAGGGAACCAATAATTTTGGCTCATTGGATATTCTTGTAATATCTTTGCTTTGTTAATAATACTCATATCTTCATAATCCTGATAGTCATTCGTTTTATACATTGAACAATTTATTTCATCAGTGATAGGATTAATCCTAAATCCAGCTCCATATATCCCCCATTCAGAGGCTGCTAAATCGATAACCACATCAACGGTATTTGTTGCAATATCGTAACAATATATTTTCTTTGAAGAGAACCAACCTCCATTATTTTTCCAATATAATTTATTTTCCTGCTTGCTTGCACAAAATCCGTCGGCAGTCCAAGCATACCACGAATTAGGAATACTATACCCTTTTGGCAAGTCATATTCATTTAAAGCTAAAGTATAAGAATCTATTTTTACTATTTTGTCGGCGGCTGTTCCAGATTTAGAAGCAACACTTGCCCACACCCCACCATCTTTTGACATTACTATTGAGCCATAAAATCCAGCAAAAGTTTTTTCCACCTCATCATTATAAGGATTTATCACAAAGATTCCTTTACTTTGATGCACAGCAAAGACGTGATCTCCAACACGTAACATTGAGCCTACTTGATTAGTGTATAGCCCAGCAGTGGTGGTTCCCGTGCCTTCAATCATTCGGCCGATTTCCATTTTATCAATATCATATATCCAAATTCCATTACTTGTGGCAATGTACCCTTTGTGGCTATTAACTCCAATAAAAGAACGACCATCACCACCTCCACCGAGATTAGTAAAAGCCTTAATAACCTTTAGAGTTTTTGCATCGCATACCGCCATTCTGCTACCGCAAATTTCAGCATTAGGATCTTTGTCCTGCTTTGAAATAATATATAATTTATCACCATAAACTGTTCCATAAGGCGAAGATGCCCCTAACTCTTGTCCAGGGTTTTCATTTTGAAATACTCGGTAATTCCACGTCCCATTGGCTGATAAAAAGTTTATTGTACTATTATTATGACCATACCAATCTTCATTTACAAAAAACACTCCATCGTCATAGTTAACTGCCGAAACTCCTGTAAATGATAATAATCCAATTACTGCAAGTAGAATTTTTTTCATCTTTTTATAAATTTTATTTTACAATCTGTCGTTTGTAATACGTAATATCCCGATGGGAATGAAGATACATCTATGTTATTTACACCTTCATTTACCGTATTTGATATTACTTGTTGTCCACACACATTAAATACTCTTATTTCTTGAACGCTACCCGAATTTATTATTCTCAATTCATTGTCCACAGGGTTTTGTAATAATTTTATATTCTGTGTTGCCTTTGATGATATTACATCATCTAAAGAAGCCGTTACGTGTAAATCTTCGGCTCCCATAACTTCTGTTGAAGTTTCACCAAGCCAACCGCAGTATTGATTTACAGCAGTGTATACTTTTACAAAATTGATACCAGGCAAATTCACCTTATTTCCATTTTTATCAATAGCCCACTCAATCTTAAAACTTGAACGAGCATCATTATTTATATGATTATCGGCATATCCCCACGCATAAGCATATTGCACAAAGTAGCTTCCATTTCCACTTTCATCGACATAATTATTAGCAAGCTTTGTACCTAAAAAATTCAATGTCTTATCCTCTAACCATAGTGGATAATATGATTGCGAATGAAAAGTATTACGATATACATACCCTTCATCGCCTTGATTACCATTCCACTTTATATATGTTTTATCGCTAATAAAAGGATAATCACTATCGGGGAGAGCAACTTTATTATCATCGGGCTTGTAATACGTTATTTCATAATTCTTTATAGTCTCGGTCTTGTCGTATTCACTTCCAGCCAATTCATACCATTCATCGTCGGGGATTCCATTTGCATTTGCATCGTATGATACCATTACGATACCGGGTTCGCAACTGCCCCCCTCTTTTGGCGCATTTGGATTAGGATTAGCGTTAGAGTAAAAAGCATTACCCCAAATTTTGAAATCGTAAGCGTCAGGAACATTTACAATTAAATGGTCAAATCCAAACACAACATTTCCTCCATATCCGCCAAGTGAAATTAGGATTTTCTCATCACCGATAATAGATGATTCAACTTTTCGTATCATATCATCTTTAGTATCTCCTACTTCATATTCAGGCATTTCATTAACGAATTGTCCTGGAGCAGGATTAAAATCATACACTTTACTTATATATGGCGATGCAGATTGAGCAAGAGAACTAACGGGAATTAGAATCGCCATAATTAAATAGTATTTTTTCATTTTAATTTATATTTGATTATTAATGTTCAGTGTTAATATCATCGCCAAGGAATACAAAGTGAGCAGGTATATCTCCCGTGCGCACGCTCCATTTTTTCTTACCATCTTTACCAAAGCAATAAAGAGTACCAGGAGATACGTAATTTTTTGCATCGGTAATATATATATCCTTAGTTATTGGATTCACGGTTATACCATAAGGGATTTTAATAAGATTATCCGTACCATCGGTGATAAAATTACGAGTAATAATTTTTCGCTTAGCGACATCAACAATACCATAAGTAATCGTGTTACTCATTGTCACATAACTCCATTCCACACAATATAAATATAGAGAATCGCCATCAAGGTGAAAATTTGACACCGAAATATCATATTCACCAGATAATTTTTCGGTTCGCACGTCAATACTATATAATCGTGATGGCGTGTTGTAATAATCACCACGAGAACTCACCCAAAGATTGCCATGCCTATCGGCACGTAAGTGGCATAAATTAATCGCCACCGCGATGCGCTTAGTTTCTTTGAAAGTATTGATGTCTATTACCGAAACTGTATTTTCATAATTTGGCACCATATATCCACCAGAATTTGCGACAAAAATTTTATTATTTACAATTTCAAGTTCATCGGGTTGATAGCCCACAATACAACTATCGACCACCTTCAGCGTTGCGGTATCAACCTTTGCTACATATCCCCGTTGTGTGTAATTAGGATTAATTTCAACAGGACCAGCATAAGAAGTGACATAGGCATATCCATTTTGGAAACGGATATATCGGCAATTTGGGATATCAATTTGTCCTATTCGCTTAGCAGTCTTTGAATCCATTACTTCAACCTTATTGGAGCAATTAATTACGGCATACATGCGACTACCATAAATTTTCAAATCATTTCCGACATCACCCATCTCCTTAGGCACAGTAGGATTTGCATAACCATATATGTTTCTATTATACACACCCGTAGAGTAATCATAATAATCAAGTGTAGATTTATTACTCCCCATATTGCCCTCATTAAGCATATAGAACCCTTTGATTGATGTGTATTCTGGGATATAAACTTTCACCTCTTCGGGAATAAAAACATCATATTCATCTCTACATGAGTAAAAACTCAAGAGAAACATAGCTAATAATAGTGCTATCGATATTTTGTGTTTTGTAATTATCATATCTCCATCTTTAATATTAATTTAAAATTACGTCCCGGCATGGGATAATTAAGCACAACATCATATTGCTGATTAAACAAGTTATTCACTTCCAGCGAAATTCGGAAATCTACATTTTTCACATTAAATTCGCGTCCTATAGTGACATCGTGAGTGTACCAAGGTTGTTCGTAATTTGCTCTTATGTTTGAAGAATTATGATATCGCTCGCCAACATAAATAAAGCTATAATTTAAGTCCCATTTTCGATATGAAAACCGTGATATTATGGAACCGCTATGCCATGGTATATACGAAATCTGCCCGCCATAAGTACCAGCAACAGCATCGTTATCGGCAGAATCCGAAAAATCTTGTGCTTTCTGATAAGTGTATGATATTCCTGTATTTATACCTAATCCACAAGGTAAGGAGCACGAAATTTGAGCATTTACATCAATGCCCCTAATCTCGACATATCCAATATTCATCATCATCCAACGATATTGTCCCGTACCCTTAGGCACAGCAATTATTTTATCGGAAACTTCATTATAATAGGCATCAGCTCGAAGTTCTATTTTTCTAAATATAGTGTTGCGAAAATGCTTAGTATATTGAAACCCGAGATTATATTGCGTAGTATATTCAGGTTTTAATGATATGTTTCCGATGTCGGTATAATATAAATCATTGAATGTTGGCATACGAAATATGCGCTTATAAAATGCTCTTGCATTGAATTGATGATTCTTAAATGGCTGATACGAAAAGAAGAACGCAGGAGTATATTCATCGCGATTATTTGCAGAAACGGCAGTTCCTTTTTTCGTAATATTCTCATATACAAATGTTCCCAGCACACTTGCTTGCATCTTCAATCGTCTCCATTCAAAGGCCGATGCAAATGCTACCAGTAGAGTATTCCTATAAGGATTAACAAAATCGTGCAATGAAGAATTTAATTTGTTCCATTGATAATCAGCCGAAAGTGCGATATCCCATAGCGGTAAAATGGTGTATTTATTTGCAAGCGACATATATAGCTCCTGTTGCCAAAATTTATTATCAAGATACATGAGTGTAGTATCGGGATTAAGATAACGCATATAATCATGAGCATACTTCATATTAGCCTGCATTTCATAATTATTTTTTATTCGTTTTTGAAAACTTCCTTGCGTAAAGAAATTTCTATCCCACTGCCTCTGTGAACGTTTCCACACATTATTTACAATTGCTCCTGGTATTCCTTTCTCTGAATTATAAAAATATCCTTTTACATTCCATCTGCCCTCGTCAATAACGCCATTTATACCTCCTTCAACGCGATATGAATGTATGTCACCATTTTGCCTCACGGCAGTGGTGTCCCAAGCCTTATTGCCATCTTGAAATACTTTGCAATATCTAAATTTGTAACGTCCCGAAGAATATATAAACTCCGTGTTTAGTGAAATACTTATATTCTTGTTAATTTTTTGTTCCCACAAAATAGAAGGGTTAGCCAAATCAAAAGAACCCGTGCGGAAAATAGCTTTAATATTGTATTTCTTAGCATTTTTGAATATTGGACGGCGAGTGCGAAGATATACAGTACCAGCCGAGCCAAAATCTTTTGCTGATTGAAATATCTCGCTCTTCTGTCCATTATACATAGAAATTTCCTCAATGTTGTCGAGGGAAAATTTTCCTAAATCAATCTGTCCATTTTGTGCATTTCCAAGTTGTATTCCATCATAAAATATTCCCATGTGGTTGGTTCCCATACTTCTAATATCAACAGTCTTGATCCCCCCTACTCCACCATAATCCTTTATTTGCACGCCAGAGAAATATCGTAGCGCATCGGCAACAGAATAGCTATTAAGCGCATCAAGAGCTACACCTTTCAACGTCTGCGATGGTATTACTTCACGGTATCTATTCCCAATAATCTCCACTTCAGAAAGATTATGAATAGAATCAATCTTATTTTGAGCCAATATTAATTGGGCAGAACTCACAGCAAAAAATAATACCAGAAATGCCTTGCTAATAAACATAAAAAAGCTGATTAAATTATTAATAATCAGCCTCCGATAGAACGATAGCCATTTATGTTTCGGTAGCAGATAAAGATATCCACACAACATAAAAGCTCATTCCTTAAGATATTTGGGAAAATATTACAATTGTCGTTTTACCTGCAATGATAGATATTACAAATTGTAATAATAGTCTCAAGCTCTAATCTCGAAAGCTTTAAAACATTATCAATATTGGCAGGTATTCTGACTTACTCCATCTTTGAGCATCCTTCCCATTTTAATAATAAACAGTGGATATAAATGCTACTCAAAGATTTTGATTAGAGCTTACAGCAGCGGATCTGCTCAGGATTTACACCTGATTCCCTCTTTACTAAAAATGCGCTTTATATTTAAGCACCTTTTTAGAACCAAAATTCTGTGCAAAGGTATGTATTTATTTTAGTTTTCCAAAACGTTATAACCAACAAAAAGCCACCGTAACAAATAAGTTACAGTGGCTTTATATTTTTGATTTGAGGAATTCTTAGTCCTTGTTAATAACCATACGACGTTCCTTGATACGAGCCTTCTTGCCAGTCAAGCCACGAAGATAGTAAAGTTTTGCACGACGTACTCTACCATATTTATTTACGGTAATAGAGTCGATAAAAGGCGATTCAATTGGGAAAATTCTTTCAACCCCAATATTGTCACTCATTTTGCGAACGGTAAAACGTTTTTTAACGCCATCACCAGAAATGCGAATTACCACACCACGATATTGCTGAATACGTTCTTTAGCACCCTCTTTGATACGATATGCTATAGTGATTGTATCACCTGGGCCAAATGCAGGAAACTCTTTTCCAGTAGCAAATGCCTCTTCTGCAATCTTAATTAAGTCCATTTTTCTATATTTATTAAAATGTTTATAATCACATCGCAATTTAACAAGCTTCTAATCTTGCCAGAGATTACGAAAAGTGGTGCAAAGTAACTACTTATTTTTTAATTTTGCAAGTTATGGCGGGGTTATTGTTTTATAATTTTTACTATTGAGCCATTGCAATTCACATAGTATACTCCGTCGGGTAGCGCCGCGACATGAATGCGAGTTACATATTTTCCGGCACTCTCTTCCAGCATTTTTTCATTTGTGTCATTAAAAATATTGATTTTTGCTCCAACATGAGCACCTCTAACGCACACAATATCAGTAACAGGGTTTGGGTATACCGTTATTGCTTGACTGACCGATTCAAAGCATTCAGAAATAGAAGTTACAGCAAAAGGCACAACAATAGTATCCTTAAAATCGTCGCCAATTACGTTGAAAATAGCATCATATTTACCCTCTTCAATCACGTCACTTATCTTCCTTCCATATCTTAAATAGCCTAATAGTTCCACGTTCCAAGGCATATTATTATGAAAAAATAACGGTACATATTCGGTTTTATATCCGGTATAATATATAGGCACAGTCTGTTCAATACAAGGATATAATGTTACATGTTCCCACATTGGATTTTCACGGTATCTCTCAACATTAGGCACATAAAATCGTACTTGCATTGTAGGAGGAAACGCATCGGAACATAATATAGGCGGAGATGCAGCAAGACAATATATGGCTTTAGGGCTATCGTCTAATCTAAATAATTCGTTTGCAACTTCTGTTGTAGTGCTTGGTAATATTATCATTTTTCAGATAGGTTAAAATAATGGTACTCACATAAAACGATGATGCTTGAAAAAGTTACTTTAAATGCAAACTAAAGGTTTTATTTCATTTGGTAAAATAAGGTATAATCCAATAATTACATTTACAAACATATACAAATAAAATCTTAATTCAAATTAAAAGGTACCATTTTTTTCATATTTCTATAAAATAAATAGAGTGGACCCTTAAAAGACCACTCTACCACTTTTGTTGTGCGCATGAAGGGACTCGAACCCCCACGTCTCACGACACTAGATCCTAAGTCTAGCGCGGCTACCAATTACGCCACATGCGCAAAAGCAGTGCAAAGATAGTTATTCAATTTAATTTCATGCAATTATTTTGGAAAATAATTTCAAATAAATATCTATTTATTAACTAATGGGCTGAATGGCAGATATTATTTAATTAATAAAATGTATTTTCCATAGCCTTGTACTTCCATGCTGTCTTTAGGAATAAAGCGCAATGACGCACTATTAATACAATATCTAAGTCCACCTTTCTCTTTTGGCCCATCATTAAATAGATGTCCCAGATGCGCATCTCCTGTCTTACTTCGCACTTCTGTTCGGTTCATTCCATGAGTGTTATCAGTGTTTTCTTTTATCAGTTCGTCATTAATAGGTCGAGAGAAGCTCGGCCAACCACAGCCCGAATCAAATTTATCGGTAGAAATAAATAATGGTTCACCCGTAGTAATATCAACATATATTCCTTCGCGATGCTCATCATAATATTCATTACGGAAAGCTGGCTCGGTGGCATTTTCTTGTGTTACGGCATACTGAATGTCCGATAACTTCGTGCGCAAAGCCGACTTCTCGGGCTTAGAATACACCTTTTTAGCGTTAGCTTTCTTAGCTAATTCAAACAATGCTGGGTTGATATGGCAATATCCGCCAGGATTTTTATCCAAATAATCTTGATGATAAGTTTCGGCAATGTAGAAATTGTCTAACGGTTCTATTTCTACAACTAATGGCTTATCGTAATTTTTAGCAAAGCTCTTGACTAAATTATCAATAATCGCAGCATCAGCCTTATCGGTATAATAAATACCAGTCCTATACTGCGAGCCACTATCGTGTCCTTGACGATTGAGACTTGTGGGGTCAATCGTTTTAAAATATAGGTCAATTAATTGTTGCAGAGAGACCTCTTGAGGGTCGTAAACGACCTTTACCGTTTCAGCAAACCCCGTATTGCCCTCACACACCTGTTTATATGTAGGATTTTTGACATTACCGTTTGCATATCCTACCTCAGTCATTACCACCCCATTTACTAATTTTATAAAATGCTCAGTTCCCCAAAAGCAACCTCCAGCAAAATAAATTTCTTTTTTGTTTATCATATTGTTTGTTAATTTGTCATTATTATTACGTCCATTGGCTTGGCATGAAGACAATAGGCTCACTAAAAGGAATATAAATATTTTCTTCATAATCTTGAACTATTAGTTTACTAAATAACGTATTTCGAGGTAAAATATATACATATAAATCTAAGAAATTATTTAATTTCAACGATTATTTGTAACTTGCACGCACAATTAAAAATACTGTTATATATGAAGACTTACTTAGTTACAGGAGCAGCTGGATTTATAGGTGCAAATTTCGTGAAATATCTGCTCACGAAGCATGGCAATGAGGCATATATTATCATACTTGATTGCCTCACTTATGCAGGTAATTTAATGACAATAAAGGAAGAAATGAAACTTCCTAACGTAAAATTTATTAAAGGAGATATTGGCGATAGCGAGATTGTGAATAGCATTTTTGCTGAAACAGATATTGATTATGTGGTTAATTTTGCTGCAGAATCGCACGTTGACCGTAGTATAACTAATCCTCGTTTATTTCTTGAAACAAATATACTTGGCACGCAAACACTTCTTGACGGGGCACGCAAAGCATGGCATATAGGGAAAGATGAAAATGGTAAAAACATATACAAAGCAGGGAAGAAGTATTTACAAATATCGACAGATGAGGTATATGGCTCCTTAAGCAAAGATTATGACAATGCACAAGCATTAGAAGTAACTGACGATATAAAGCGAGTTATCGGTTCGCGTAAAGATATGAAGACTTTTGGCGAGCATTATTTCACCGAAAGCACCCCACTCTCTCCACGTTCGCCATATTCAGCGTCAAAGACAAGTGCCGACCTCATTGTCCAAGCCTATCATGAGACCTACGATTTTCCAATAAATATTACTCGTTGTAGTAATAATTATGGTCCATATCATTTCCCCGAAAAGTTGATACCTCTTATTATAAAGAATATCCTTGAGGGTAAAAGCCTTCCCGTATATGGTAAAGGGGAGAATGTGCGGGATTGGCTATATGTTGCCGACCACGCAAAGGGAATAGACACAGTTCTTGATAAAGGTGTGATTGGAGAGGTCTATAATATTGGAGGATTTAATGAAGAAAGTAATATTGACATCGTAAGGCTTATAATTTCTATTATCTCTCGTATAATGAAAGCAGAGCCAAAATATCAATCATTATTATCTGGGAGGGCTGAGGATATAGATGACAATATTATTGAATATGTTGCCGACCGCCCAGGACATGATATGCGCTACGCTATCGACCCATCAAAAATAGCACGCGAGCTTGGTTGGTTTCCCGAAACGCCCTTTGCCGAAGGTATTGAGAAGACTATTCGTTGGTATCTTGACAACCAATGGTGGGTTAACGGTGTAACTTCGGGAGAGTATAAAAAATATATTCATGACATGTATGACAATCGTTAAACTACACACACTATGAAAGGTATTGTTCTTGCCGGAGGTTCCGGAACGCGATTATATCCTATAACAAAGGGAATTTCAAAACAATTAATTCCTGTATATGATAAGCCCATGATATTTTATCCTATTTCGGTGCTTATGCTTGCAGGAATAAAAGAGATACTAATAATATCAACTCCAACCGACTTACCCGCTTTTGAGCGACTTCTTGGTGATGGGAGCGACATAGGTGTAAAATTTAGTTATGCCGAGCAGCCTACCCCAGCAGGACTTGCGCAGGCATTTATTATAGGAGCCGACTTTATTGGTAAAGATAATGTGTGCTTGGTGCTTGGAGACAATCTATTCTATGGACGTGGCTTTTCAAAGATGCTCATGCAATCGGTTGCGACAGCTACTAAGGGAGATGCCACAGTATTTGCATATCCAGTAAAAGACCCTGACCGATATGGCGTAGTTAGCTTTGATGAAAACGGCAAAGCCCTCTCAATAGTTGAGAAGCCAGAGTTTCCAGAGTCGAATTTTGCAGTCACCGGATTATATTTTTATCCCAATAGTGTAGTAGCCATAGCCAAAGATGTTAAGCCATCGGCTCGTGGCGAACTTGAAATAACATCAATTAATCAGAACTATCTTGCGCAAGGCAAGATGAGTGTTCAGCTACTTGGACGAGGATTTGCATGGCTTGATACAGGTACCTTTGAATCATTACAAGAAGCATCAGGGTTTATTGAGACTATTCAAAAGCGTCAAGGATTTCAAGTTGCAGCACTCGAAGAAATATCTTATCGCAAAGGGTGGATTGATTCTGAACAATTATTAAAAGTTGCGCAACCAATGCTCAAAAACGATTATGGGCAATATCTCATTAAACTCGCAAATGAAGACAATTGAACAAGCTAAAATAATAGAGCTACCAAAGATATGCGACCCTCGTGGGAATCTTTCATTTATAGAAAGTAATAGACATATTCCCTTTGAAGTTGCTCGCACATATTGGATTTATGATGTTCCTGGTGGACAAGTGCGTGATGGACACGCATTTCGCGCCCAAGAAGAATTTATCGTTGCATTGTCTGGTAGCTTTGATGTGGTGCTAAATGATGGGAAAGAGGAGAAAACATTTCACATGAGTCGCTCATATTATGGACTTTATGTTCCAACGATGATGTGGCGTGAGATTGATAATTTTTCTACAAATTCAGTTGCACTAATATTATCATCAACAAAATATGACCCAACGGATTATATTGAAGATTTTGACACTTTTACTAAAGTTGTAGCCAATGGAATATAATCATAACACATCACGAATAGAGCAATGCCGAATAATTACACTTGCTAAGCATCAACATGAGAATGGCAATCTTTCGGTAATAGAAAATAATAATGAATTGCCTTATGCGGTGCGTCGTGTCTATTATCTATATGATGTGCCTGGAGGTGAGGTTCGTGGCGGACATTCTCATCGCAAATGTTTTATATGTATTTTTGCTGTTAGTGGTAGCTTTGATGTAGAAATTTCTGACGGGGTAAACACTCGCACAGTGAGTCTTAATCGCTCAAACGAGGGGCTATTAGTTGTACCTGGAATATGGCGAGTACTAAATAATTTTTCATCAGGTTCGGTGTGCTTAGTAATGGCATCAGACTTATATGATGAAGCCGATTACGTACGCACAACTGAGGAATTTTCGGCATTAACATCAAAAAAAATTTAGAATGAAAGAATATCCATTTCTTGACCTAAAAGTTGTAAATGCCCCTTTTGAAGATGAGATAAGAGAGGCTGTTTGTAGCACTATAAGTAGCGGTTGGTACATTCTTGGAGCAGGAGTAAAACGATTTGAATGTGAGCTTGCGAAATTGTGTAAAACGCGTCATGCGATAGGCACAAGCAATGGCCTTGATGCTTTGCGACTTATTATGCGTGCATATATAGAAATGGGAATTATGACCAAAGGTGACGAGATAATCGTGCCTGGTAACACATATATTGCTTCAATACTTGCAATAACAGATAATGATCTAATCCCAGTATTTGTAGAGCCCGACCCTGCCACTCTAAATATTGATATAACAAAGATTGAGCAACACATCACGCCAAAGACTCGTGGCATTATGGTGGTGCATCTTTATGGGTCACCATGCTGGAGCCAAGAGCTGAATGATATTGCAACGAATCATAATATAAAGATAATTGAAGATAACGCACAAGCAATAGGCGCAACAGCCCCCACAAACGGGCTTAACGGCAGCACGACAACTGGTGGACTTGGCGATGCTGCAGGACTTAGTTTTTATCCCACAAAAAATCTTGGAGCACTTGGCGATGCAGGCGCAGTGACAACAAATGATGCAAAACTTGCAAATACGATTCGCGCATTACTAAACTATGGTAGCGATTACCGTTATCATAATATATATGCTGGTTACAATTGTCGAATGGACGAAATGCAAGCAGCAATATTACTTGCAAAACTGCCTTATCTCTCTGCCGAAAATATCAGACGTCATCAATTAGCAGTAACATATAATTCCTGTATTAGCAATCCTAATGTCATAACTCCTACAATTTTTGATAATTGCACGCAAGTGTGGCATCAATATGTGTTATGTGTAAATCGGCGCGACGCATTTAGAAAGCACATGCTTGAGCATGGTGTTTCTACTGATATACTTTAT
Source organism: Muribaculaceae bacterium (assembly GCA_036661515.1). Classification (GTDB taxonomy): domain Bacteria; phylum Bacteroidota; class Bacteroidia; order Bacteroidales; family Muribaculaceae; genus HGM05232. Next base: position 17,763 of record JAVWYO010000032.1, read on the forward strand.
CCAACGCCACCACATCTTCAGCCCTGCTACTGGCAATATAAAGATTTGCATCTTCCTATCACCGTCAGCCTAAGCAATGAGGTGGTGTGTCTTCCTATATCATCACTCACAAGTGAACAAGATGCCCGAGAAATAAGTGAGATAGTTAATATGTTTAAGCCATAGCGTTATTCCATTTTCGCAATTTGTGCTACGACAGCATCATAATTTGGCTCCGTAGTAATTTCTTTTACCATCTCGGTATATACTACTTTTAAGTTCTTGTCAATCACCACCACTGAACGTGCAAGTAATCCTGCTAACAAACCATCAACAATCTGCACTCCATATTTCTGCGCAAACATTTGCGAACGGAATGCCGATGCTACAATGATATTAGAAATACCTTCAGTTGTGCAAAATCTACTTGCAGCAAATGGTAAATCCATAGATACGCATATTAGTACCGTGTTTTTGAAGTTTGATGCAATCACATTAAAGCGTCTTACAGAAGTTGCACATACACCAGTATCAAGACTTGGGAAAATATTTAAAATTATATTTTTACCAGGGAAATCGACGCATGTAATTTCCTTCATATCGCTTGATACGAGAGTGAAACATGGTGCTTTATCTCCAATTCGAGGAAGTGTGCCATAAGTGTGACACAACTGACCTTTTAAATAAACAGTTTCCATAAATATTAATTTTTTGATTGTATTATTAATCCAATTTTCTGTATAACAAGATTTTTTATATCATTGTTGTAGCCAATAATAGTATCTCGCACTATTCCATCATTAGATACAAATAAAAGAGTTGGGCAACCAGTAACACCACATTCACTGGCAAACTTGCGAGCGCCAATAAGTGCATATTCATCTATCTTAGTAGATGGCATCACAGCCCATATATCATCAAGATTATTTCCCATAAATGTCCATATCACATTTGCTACAATTGGCAATGCCTCAATTGCGTCACGCACTTCGGTAATGGTTTCAGTGGTCATTCCCCCTGCGCAATCGAGAAAGGCGATAATCGTCGGCGCACGAAATCCGCCATCAAAAGTGTAACGCTCACCAGTGGTTGTTGGCAATGAAAAATCGGGCAAGTGACGACCCGGCATATTTTCTATCTTAAAATTACTAACTCGATATTTATCAAAGACTTCGGGATAATCATGTTGCAATTGTCGTTCGTTAAAATCAATCTTGGTAAAATGAGAACCATAATTATAGGTTGCTTTCACCGTCTGTTCACTTATAGTACCTGGATTGTTTTCAATTTCAATAAACGTTGGTTTATTAGAATTAATATCAAAAGCAAAAAGCAGTTTACGCATCACATATCCCTGCTGGCGTTCTTCAATCTTTATAATGTTTGCCTTATCGTCATTATATGTAGTATCGGGATAAAAGGCGACAATATTTTCATCATTATTTATTAGAGAAACAAGCGATTGCGCCATAAAATTTGGTAATAGTGACACAAACATGCCACTCCTTTGCACTCCGCCATTTGACGATTGAAAAGGGATAGAATCCCACGTCCAATGATATTCATTGAGCTTTTTATTTTCAAACCGATAATAGTTCCCACCAAAATAGCTCATAAAATGGTTATCACCATCACCACCAAGAGAATATTCAATGTTATAGGCACATGGTGATAAAGTGTCGTTATCCACCATTTTGCTATTTAACGTCACTTTATAATGCACATCATCGGCAAATGGCAGCGTGACACGATAATCGACATTGGCATGAAAATATGCAGAATCTTTTAGACTATATATTATGTCGTCAATAGCTGTCGCAAAGATGGTTATTGGCGTTGACAAAATTACTATCACAATAATAATTGCACTTCTTAGATTATACATATATATATGGTTAATATATTATAAACAACTAATAGCCACAACAAGTTCATTGTCGCATTGTGTTTATTTAATCAATATGGGCATATCTATCGCCCATGTGCTATATACCTTTGTTATAAAGAATAAAAAGGTAAAGATATGAAAACTATTACAAGAAAAATAGAAACTGGCGATCAAATTCTCGCTATGTTAACTGTAAGAGGGACTGTAATTGCACAATTATCAAGAAATAATTTCGCATCAGTTTCCGAAATAATAATGGAACTACGTGAAATAGCCCAAAAATATTCGGGACTAACACAACTCTTTATCCGCAATTTCACAGAAGGCTGGTGTGTAAATAGCCCACTCTTCCTAACAGCAAATGCGAAACCAAAAGACAAAATACCACCCCACGAAGGAAGGCAATATGTTATAGCCTGGAACTAAAATTAAATTTAATAGAAATTTTGTTTTGATTATCGATTTTTTATATATAAATTCGCCCCCGTATGATTTATGTATGAATAGTCAAACTAATTTTAATATTTAATTTTTATGAAAAAATTACTTCTTATGGCAATCGCCATCGTAGGTCTTACTGCTTGCGGTAATTCAAACAAATCAAACACCGCCACCACTTGCGCCGACTCAACAGCAACAGTATGTGACTCTACAATCGTTGTTGGCTCATGGGTTAAACCTATCGACGGCATGGAAGGGACAGAAGGTTTTAAACTCAATGCCGATGGTAGTGCCGAATCAATTAACTCTGCAACTCTTGTTTACAAATCATGGAGCCAGAAAAATGACTCAACAATTACATTTATATGCGAAAGCGTTGGCAATGGACAAACATTTAGCGATACAGCTACTTGGAGTATCAAGAAACTTGATGCCGATTCATTAATTATAAATAAGGGCGAGATAGCATTCTCATATACTCGTCAAAAATAAGTCACTACACGCATCTCATAATTAAGGGGAAGGAATATTAATATTTCGTCTCCTTAATTTTTATTATGGATTAAAGACATCGGGATTAAAAAATCCGAGTATTTCTTGCGTTGCACGATAAGCCTCCACAGCAGGGCTTTGAGGATTTCTCTCAATAGCTTCGCAAAAATCATTGATAGCACGACGCATGTCACCAATACGACGATATAGATTTCCTCGCAAAAAGAATGCTTCATCACTCGTTGGCTCCGATAATATATACAAATTTAGGGCATCAATAGCTTCATTTATATTATTATCTTCAACTAACTGTTTTATTGCTTGTAAAGTTTGCATCTATTATCTATATTTGAAATTGAAATGTAAAGTTAATTATTTGTTATCATCAAATATCACATGAAGCAGTTAATATTCGCTATCATATTAATTATTTCGCTGTCGGCAACAGCAACAAATTATTCGGCTACGGAGTGTCAAGGAAGTTTACGCCCATACACACCACCGACTGAAACATATAATTACCCCGACACACTCACACCTATATTTATAAATCATGTGGGCAGGCATGGCTCGCGCTTTCCAGCGTCGAATGCTACTTCAATATTACTGCAACGCCATCTTCAAAAAGCGGATTCTCTTGGCACCATAACACCCTTAGGCATGCACTTCTATGAGAGCGTAAATAAAGTGATTACAAGTTCAGAAGGACGTTGGGGTGAACTTGATTCTATTGGCATAAATGAGCAAAGAGGCATTGCACATCGCATGTATAACAAATATTCTTCACTATTAGATAATGGCAATATTAAGGCATTTTCGACCTATTCACCACGTGCAGTAATGAGTATGTATTCATTCACACACCAGTTAACACAAGTTGCTAAAGATATTACAATAACGACCAGTGAAGGCAAAAAGCACTCACCTATTCTACGTTTTTTTGATGTGGATAATGATTATTTAAAATTTCGTACAGAAAATAAATGGAAAGAAGTTTATGATAAATACGTCATAGAAACATGCCCAATAAACCCCATAATTAGATTACTTGGGAATAAATATCCAGCAACACCCGAATTATTAAAAGAATTGGCAATAAATGAATATTATCTTATCGCAGGCATGAGTGCAATGGGTATCGATTTTAATTCTTCAAAATATTTAAATATTGATGAGTATAATAGATTATGGTCGATTTTTAATCTTCGTCAATACTTGCAACGCACATCAACAACAATATCAGATATCCCAGCCACAATATCAGCCCCCTTAGTCGAGGACATAGTTCTCACCGCAGATAGCGTCATTAATGGCTCACTTGATATAAAAGCTCAATTGCGATTTGCTCACGCCGAGACACTCATGCCACTGCTATCGCTTCTCCACGCGCCAAACTGCTTTTACATGACACATTATTTTGATACCGTTTCATCTCACTGGAAAGATTTTTATGTTGTCCCAATGGCTGCAAACTTACAATTAATATATTTCACATCACCTTCAGGGATTATATATGTGCGTGCCGATTTAAATGAAATCCCCATTCCCATTATACCTAATAATCCTGAAATTTATGTTAGATGGGATAGATTGCGTGAATATATGTTAAGCATATCGCTAATGTGAACATCTTTAGTTAAATACTTATAATACACAAAACTTTTACTCTAAATTGTTATGCCATTTGATAAAGCTTGTGTACATTTGTAAAGTTTTTCATGGTATTAGATTTAAGGTAAAAAAATATTTGTCGCGATGACAAGTATTTTTTTTGTTTTTATAATACCTCTTAAAATTTCTGGTTGATGAACATAGTTAGTTTTATCCACACCGTTATCAACGGTTGTAAGAACCCATCGTTTATTTTCCATTCTTGGCAATTTATTGCTGTCCGCTAAAAAATAAAATATAGTTGCATCTTGCTTATATATAGGCATTTCAAGTATATGTGCTATATAGGGGCTTGTCTTTTACTCAATAAAAAGGAAGTCAAATTGTTCTTGAA
>JAVWYO010000033.1:0-21650 GCA_036661515.1 Muribaculaceae bacterium
TTCAAATAATCAAGTTATTCCTTTATTAGTTTTTTGATTATTGGATATAATAGCTCTGAATAACGAGTAAAACCCATATCGGTGAAATGAATGCCATCAACGGTTGCTTCATTGTCATCACCAAGCATCTTATCGCTTTTTAGAAAATATATATTCTTTTCTCCACTTTTCTTGAGCGTTTTGTAAATTGTATTTACAGTTTGATTTTTGCGATTTACCTCATTAGCAATATATTTATCAAAACGACAATGAGTGAAGTGAGGGTCTTCGATAAAAAGAATTGGCGTGCGTGGATTAGCATCACGAATTATCCGATAAAATTTTACCATCTTTTCATTCATCTCATCAACCGACGCATTCGACACAAAATCGAGCACAAACATTCCAGCATCGATAGTTTTTATTACCTCAGCAATCTCTAAATCGAGCCTCCCATTTCCACTAAATCCAAAATTAATGGTTTCTCGGTTTAACCAGCGTTCGAGAATATTTGTGTGAGCCATTCCAGGGCGAGATGCACACCCTCCCTGCAAAATACTTGTTCCATAAAATACCACGGGCTTTTTAGTAACTGGGAGCATCACTTTAGGGCTACTAATATGCGACAGCGAATCAATACCTATTTCAAGGCTATCAACGCCATCATAAAGCGATAAATAAAGCATGTATTCTCGCTCTTTTGCGTCCATATTTGATACAATCTTCGCATTATTGTTCTTTTTACCGACAGCTGGACGTGCACTATTAACAAACGTCCATGTGCCATCATCTTGAAGGCAATACAAGTCAAGTCCACGTATACCTGTATCGGTCATGTGGTTCATTTCTTGCAAATCTCGTGATTTCCATTTTGCCTTTATTTCTGTGGAATTAGAGGCAAAACGAACTGCCATTCCCGATGATGAACGAGATAAATTCCATACTGGTTTTCGAGTAATATTCTCCAATGAATCAGGAAGTCGCACATAACGTTGAGTTGTAGCACCCACCCCTTTTCCTAACAAAGGAAATTGCGAAGCATCATAAAACACCGATGCTTTTTCTTCGGCGTTAAGCATAAAACTTGTAGCCACTAAGATTAACAATAAAACTTTTTTCATCTTATCTTTATTTTAGGTTCGCCAGAACCATTTAATTTTAGTAAACAACATAGCCACAAGCACAGCCAACGAGGTCAATATCACTCCTTTTAAAAATCCAAGCCATGGATTAGACTCAAACACCGAGAAATAGCTTGCAACGCCTATCAAGTTGAGCAAAGGCCATATTAATAAGCTCGTAGCAACATACGCTATCATGGGATTTTGACCAGCCATTACCAGTGGCGACATCACCTTTTTCCAACGATACACATCACACATAATAGAAAATCCCATCAAGGCTATAAATGCAAGACCCGATGTTACGAAATAATAGCTAAATGTTGAATAATCTTTCCTTATTCCTCCTTCATAGGCTTCAAAAAAGAGGCCAAGCATAAGCAGATATGCTCCTGCCACAAACAGTTTTTTCCAAAATCTAACATTCACGCTATCTGCCCTTAGCATTAAATACATAGCGCAGAGGATAGCCACCGTTACGCCAAGATTTAAAATCAATTGGCGGGTATAAAGTCCATACAGATTAAATACGATTAGTCCAACACACAAAATAAGAAGAATCGGAGTATAACGCTTCTCTTCTACACTTCGCTCCGCCTTATTTTCCTTTCGCTCCGCCATCCACGTCACCAAATATCCACCAGCTATTGAACCAGGAATAACAATAAATAGATATTTCAAAAATCTAAATTGATACATCCACGGTGCAGGTGAATAATTAATCACACTTTGAACCCAACTGCCTTCGGTAGCACCACCAATCAACACTGCCATAATAAATGGCAAAACGGCTACTCTGGCAATCCAACTTTTAATAGTAAACAGATAAATCAAAGAGCCAAAGAGAGCCATATTGGCAAGCACAAGAATTATGATATTGCTATCTAAAAGGCTAAAAGCCTTATTATCGGGATAATTAATCGATAACATCATTGCTATTCCTACGCCAAATGCCGATAATTCTACCGCACGATGAGCAAATTCTGGCATCTTAATTGGCAATCGCATAAACATTAAGAACATTAAGCAGAATGCACTTATTGCAAGTATCCACGAAGTGACATCTTGAGGATTTGAGGTACTAAATGGATAAAGATGCTGAATAAATATTGCAAAAAATGTTAGCTTTAGGCATCTTTCTATGCTACTCCATGTTAATTTCCACTTGCTCACTCCCCTTTCTATCTTTTTACCTAATGAAAGCGGAAAAGCCGCACCCATAGCAAATAAAAAGAATGGAAAGACAAGGTCAACCCACGTTATTCCAAATATTTCGGGATTAAACTGATTAGTTGGAGGTGGCGTTTGCCCATGATACATCCAACCAGGCAATATTCCAAAAACAATTTGTCCCGATAGCACCATTGTGATTATTGCATACCCTCTAAGGGCATCAAGCGAATAAGCCCTATTATTATCTATCATAATGCGCCTCCTTTTTTCATTCCCTCTTCCAATTCTTTCCAGAGATTTCGGTCGATAATATGCACTATATCAAATACCATCAATCCATCGGAATCAATAAGATTTTGATAAATAGTTTCTGAAAGACGGTCTATATTGTCATAGAATTGGTCTACAAGGATACCTCCTATAAATTTATTCCCCATAAGGATTTTCTTTAGATGCCTGCATGAGCCCTCTACACAATACCACGAACCTTGTTGAAGTTGACTGTCGGTCTCATTCCAAACACCTTTTTTACAGTTTTTATGCTCTTCGCTTGTAATATCAGTGTAGTAATTTCCTGTTACATAAATGTCCAAGTCTTCGGCATAACCCGATTCTTTATATTTTGGTGTTGCCCATTCAAAATCGGTTGCTGGATCATAATTTTTACTTGCAAAGTTAACTCCAACTTCAAAATATGATGGATACCAAGCTCCTGTATAAGTTCCAAAAGTAACTTTTTTATTTGCTTGTTTCACTTCTTTATGTGCCTTTGCCATAAAATCTTTTATTACCATTGCACGCCATTCTATCCACTTCTTAAACATCTTACCACGCACGGGGATATAGCCACCATTACCTTGATCGCTCTTGCTCCACGAAAGAATATCATTAGGGAAGTTTTGCACTTTTTCTCCAGCATATTTTTCAAAGGTTGTGCGTGAAAGGTCGGAGAAATCAGCTCCTATTCCATCATAGCGCACTCGATCGAGTAATAATCCATCAAGATTTGGATATTTCGTTACCAATTCTTTCATCACATTCAATATATGAGTTTGAAACTCTGCATTGATAGGATTAACCATAGCACCATATTTGTGTTTCTCTTCTGTGATAGGAATAAGCCCTTTTTCGGGATTATACACCACACTGGCATATTCCGGGTGTCCGTTATAAATAATACCTCTATCAACATAATTATGCCCTGCGCAAAATACATTCATTGACGCATATATATTTAATCCAAGTTTATGACCAGCCTTAATAAAGTGTCCGAGATAGTCAAAATCGGGACGTGTAAAGCCTTTCCACTCTCTCAGACGTGGAGCATATTTACTATCATAAAGCACATCTCCCGAAATAGGAAGCATATCTACAACCACATGAGTAAACCCATATTTCTTTAATTTTTTCAAATAGAAATCAATAGTATCACTATTGCTGAATCGCTTAAAATTTGCTGTTGCATCAACCCACATCAATGCAGGTTTTTTAGCTTTCGCCTTATTACTTGATGCCGCATTTAGCACGCATAATGGAGATAAGGCAATCACAAATACAAGGGCAATTTTGATTATATCTTTCAGTTTCATTTCTTTGAATTATTTATTTGTTGTTAATGTGATAATGCTCGATTATTTCAATATCTTTTGTGAATAGACTTTCCCAAAGCGATCAGTTACTCGCACTTCTATTTTTGAGGATTTATTAAGAGGTGTTGCACGAAATAAATGTTTTGTAGGATTAGGTCCAATCCAACTATATTTCATTTTGGAAGTATCTTTACATTTTTCTCCTATATAAGGATCAAGCCCTGTAAATTGTGTCATGTTGCCCATAACTTTTCCATTTTCAAGCCATTCCACTTTCCACAAAGGGTCATAATTCCACACATTGGCAATAATATCATTAGGATATTCCTTACTCGAATTAAATCCATAAGCACGAAATTGATAATCGGCTGAATGTTCTGCACCTTTAAAATGCCACTTAATATTATCACCATCTATTTCATATATGGCATATCCACATGGAGTGCCATCAACACACCCCTCTAATTGCCACCACGTGCCACATGCAGCTCCTGTGTTGTGTTCCATCATAGTTGGCGAGAACACTATATTATCATTTGTGTGCATGTGTCCTGTAATAAAATGAGTATTGTATTTTTCTAACATAGAATACAACGCACTATTATTTATAGTCTGTGTTCCCATTCTTTTTGAAGTGTATTCAAATGGTGTATCTTTTGGTGTAAGCCTTGTAGGAATGTGCATTGCCATGACCACCAACGAACCAGCTGGTACATTTTTCAAATCTTGTTCTAACCAGTGAAACGTAGCTTCATCAATATATCCCATATAGAAATAGTCGCGACCTATATAGAAATTATTATTTATTACAATATAATGCACTTTCCCTTTATTCAACGAATAATACGTGGGACCAAACATCCCTTCAAAACGCTTAGTAGATGTTTCAAAACTCCTACCATAATAAGCCATGTCATGATTACCCATTGCTCTATAAATAGGGATATCTAACGCCGACACCTCTCGCATATATCCAGAATAAAGTTGTGGCTTGTCGCCTACTATATCACCGCAATCTAAGCCAAAGAGGTCACCACTTGAATAATTCTTTAAATACGCTTTTGCATCGGTAACAATCTTCTTATACTTCATCAATTCAATTTCGTCGGCCACTTGCACATCACTTTGTACATAGACGGTGTGCTTTATATCCGACTTTGGGTTCTTTTTGAGCTTAAAATTATATTCTGCCTTATTAGCATCTATCGCTTGATAGAATAGTGGTCTTGTAGAATCAACATCGGTCAAGTAACCTGCTGGAGTGGTAATATAAACAAATCGTGCTTCGGGGTGCTTTGTTATCGTATAGCTCCCATCTTGCGACGTAAGTACACAAGAATATCCATCTGTCACCATAACATTTTCAATACCATTCCCTTTGACACTCACCTTGCCCAACAATTGAGTCTGGGCATGAAGACTTATAGTCATTCCAATTACCGCAATAATGGCTAATAATTTACTCATGAATTGATATTTTTAATCGTTTTTGTCTAATTTATAGCTATCTCGTCAACAAACAAAAATCCTGTCGCATTCTTGACTGGATACCAGTCTGGAATGCGTTGTTCACTCTTAACTATAACCTTTACATATTTTGTTGTAACAGGAGCAAAGTTAATTTTATGATTTTTTACTCCAAATTCTTCTGATTTTAGAATCTCAGGATAATCCTCTTTTGCAATGCTCGTAAAGTTAACGCCATCATTTGATGTAAACACTTCCACACCTCGCGCATCTACTACACCATCGCATTGAAAAATGCAACAATTAAATGCAACTTCCGATATTTTAGTATCTTTCTTAAAATCAATTATAGCTTCCAAGTCATTTCCACAAATGCCAAGCCAGCGACCTGTGCGATAATTTCCTGTCCCCGTCATGCCATCTACAAGCGTTGATGCACCCTTAAAGGTATAATGTGCCGATAATGGCTGAATGAGTTTTATATCTTTAAAAGAAGATTTGCTAACTTTTATAGTATCACATAATATTTTACTTACTTCCCCATTTCTCACTACACAAGCCTTGAATATAAGATTGTTTTTCAACTCCAAAGGCGAACTATATTTCATCGATTTAGCCGTAGGGTTTGAACCATCTAAAGTATAATAAATCTCGCCACCTTTGAGTGTTGAAAGTGTGGTTACAAGAGAACTTTTATTAATATTTACATTATAATCGGCTTCCATTTCAAGCAAATGCTTTGCATAATTGTAGCCAATCAATTGATATAAATTAAATAGCTTGCTTAATCTTTCTTTGAAGGCATAATAATTTTTACTCCCTGCTTTGCGCCATTGCACTTCACATAATGCAGCCATGCGTGGTAACACCATGTATTGCACCTGTTTAAAATTAAGTATATATTCTGTCCATAAATTTGCTTGCACACCAATTATATATTTGGCCTCTTCAGCGGTAAGTTCTGTTGGTACTGGCTCAAAACTATACACTTTCTCTACTGGAGTGAAACCGCCAATAGCAAAAGGTTCAAATTGAATATCTTTAGATTGATAAAAGTCAAAATACATGTGAGAATTTGGAGTCATAATCACTTTATGCTTTTGTTTTGCTCCTTCAATGCCTCCTGCATTTCCTCTCCACGACATCACAACGACATCTTTCCCTACATTACCTTCAAGAACTTCGTCCCAACCTATCATAGTGCGACCACGTGATTCTATCACCTTATTAGCATATCGCATTACATACGACTGTAAATACTGCTCTGCTGTGTGCTTTTTATCACCAACTATTGATTCTGCTTTAATTTTTGCCTGACACTTTGGACATTCAGCCCATCTCGTTTTAGGACATTCGTCACCACCAGCATGGATATATGCCGATGGGAAAATATCCATTATTTCATTCAATACGTCACCAATAAATGTATATATTTTTTCATTACCTGCACATAAGACCTCTTCAGATACTCCCCATTGTGGCCACACTTTATATGGACCACCAGTGCAACCAAGTTCAGGATATGCAGCAAGAGCAGCTTTCATATGTCCTGGTAGGTCAATCTCAGGAACCACATTTATATATCTCTCGGCAGCATAAGCCACTATCTCTTTGGCATCTTCTTGCGTGAAAAAGCCTGAGACTGGAATACCGTCAGTTTTTCCAGGAAGACGACCTATAATAGTTTCTGAACGATAAGAACCTATTTCGACAAGTTTTGGATATTTCTTTATCTCTATTCGCCAACCTTGGTCATCGCTTATGTGCCAATGAAAATTGTTAAGATTATGCAACGCAAGCATGTCGATATACGTTTTCACCTCTTCTTTGTTGAAGAAGTGACGCGACACATCAAAGTGCATCCCACGATAAGCGAAATTAGGATAATCATATATTAAGCCACTTGGCATTAGCACTTTTGCCTCTTTAGCAATAGGCATTGCCTTTCTAATTGTCTGTATCCCATGAAACACGCCAGCGGCACTTGCTCCATTTATTACAATTCCGTTTTTGTTAATATCTATTTTGTAAGCCTCTTTATTCTTATCTTTAAGAGTTGATTGTAATAAAATACTGCTATTCAAGGCTCCTTTCCCGCGTACTTGCAATTTTAGTCCTGATATATCATTTATATACGTTGATAAAAAGGCTGCACATTTAGCCAAACTATCACCACGATAAATAATCTTGGTAGACTTATCAAGCTGGAATGGCTTCTCGTTAGACAACTCTATCTTTTGAGGCAGAGGAATAACATTATAATCAGCTTTTTGAATTGCTTCAGCACTTCTACTCAGCGACAACATTCCCACTAACACTAAAGCATAAGCATAAATTGGTTTCATAATAAATTATATTTTATTTTCTGTTATTTTCCATTTCTTGTTCTGTAACAGCTTCTTTTAAAGCGTCCCACCAATTTCTATTGATGATGTGTACAATATCAAAAATCATAAGACCGTCGGATTCTTTTAAATTCATTTTCACCGATTTCTTAAACTGATTTACATCTTTCTTATAATCTTCAACATATATTCCACCACAGAATGGGTTATTATTCAATAGTTTACGGCTATACTTGCAACCGCCCTCCACACATAGATGTTCACCTTTTGATACCTCACTATCCGTTTCATTTTTATATGTCCCGTTTGATTTGCGATATTCATTAAGTGTCACATTCCAATAGTAATTACCATTAGTATAAAGATCTAAGAGTTCAGCATAGGCATAGTTCTTATATTTTTTCGTTGCCCAATCAAAGTCTTTACTTGGGTCATATTTATTACTTGCCCAGTTTGCACCTACTTCAAAATATGAAGGATACCATGCACCTGTATAGGCAACAAATTGCACATCAGGACGTGCTGTCTTTAACGCTTTGCGAGTATCTTTAAAAAATTTATAGATAACACTTGCACGCCATTCTATCCATAGCTTAAAATACTTGCCATCTTTGCGAGTGTAGCTACCATCATCTTTTTTTACCCACTCATATATATCTTCAGGAAAACGATTTAATTTTTTCCCTATGTATTTTTCAAATTGTTTACGAGAAAAATCTGAGAAATCAGATTGTAGCCCGTCATATCGTGTACGATCTACCATTATACCATCTACGGCATACATCTTAGCGCATTCCACAAGAATTGAGCGCTCATATTCTTGTACTTGAGGAAGTGCTGGATTGGTAAACATAGTAAGTTTACCTTTTATCTCAGTTATTGGTTTTATTCCTTCTCCAGGAACATAATTCATTGATTGCCAATCTTTGTGAACATTGAAAGTGATACCTTGGTTGAACACTCCATTCCCTTCACAAAATACATTAAATGACGCATATACTTTCATACCCCTTTGATGTGCCTCTTCAATAAATAGCTTTAGGCAATCATAATCTACGGGGCGTTTTATCCCTTTCCATTCCGTGAGGCGAGGAGCTATATTACTCGGATACATAACACTACTTCCAGTGCCTTTTACATCTACAACGAGATGACTGAACCCTGCATCTTTGCACTTTTCGACATAAAATCCTACTGAATCTGGTACACTGAACGTTTTCCAATTTGCCGACAAATCAACCCACATCAATTTAGGCTTTTCTGCTGCAAATACTGTTATAGCTACTAAAAATAAAAAAAATGTAATGCTTAATTTCTTCATCGCGTATTGAAATTTTTGAAAAGTGACTGAGCGAATATAAAAAAATTCGCTCAATTCACTTTATTTTGATTATTATGTACTTTCCCTTTTAAATGGAATCTATCTACTTATTGGCGACACTCTTAGTAGCGATACTAATACCCTCTTTAGCATATTTCCATTGATTTGAAATCTTTAGATGAATCATATCAAATAAGAAATATCCATCACAAGCGTCAATACAAGCTTTTACTGATTCTACTATTGCTTGATTTTCTTGCTCCTGTGTGGCTTTATTCCCTGCGTCCCAGTTACCTACATCAGGACCTCCAGCTACCATTGGACATGCACCTTGAATCTTATCCTTAGCCAATCTGCAAAATCCCTGCATTGTCCATTCATTTTGACCATATACATTTAATGGCGAAGCATAAGCTCCAATAAGTATTTGGTCCATTATATTAGCATAGCCATAATTCTTATATTTAGATGTAGCCCATTTATACGATTTAGAAGGGTCATAACTTGATGATGCCCAGTTTACACCTACATCATAGTACGAAGAATACCAGCCACCAACATATACACCAAATTTAATTTTCGGATTGACACTTTTCACTGCCTTTTGAGCTTTATCCATAAAGTCATGAATTACCTTTACACGAAACTCAAGCCATTTTGTCAAATATTTTGGGTATGTTCCGGGAAGTTTATCAGCTCCAGGAGCTAAAATATCATCAGGGAAATTTTGAACTTTTATTCCTCCGTTGTATGCTTCAAATTGGCTACGACTCTCGGCTGAAAAATCTGCTTGTAGATTTAAGAAACGACCTCTATCGAGGAACACGCCATCTAAATCATATTTTGCTAAATCTTTCAATAAATCACATAAAAATGTCTGAACTTCGGGCTTTGCAGGATTTAAGAATTTTGCCGATTCTGTAGTCTCCATTACACTTTTAATTCCGCCTCCTAAGTTCATCTGTGTAGCCCACGATGCCTTGGCAGCATCTCTATAAAGCATTCCTGTGCCTCCATCTAATTGGCTACCCCCTACAAATGTATTGATTGCTGCATGGATTCTTAATTTTTGCTTCTTTGCCTCATCTACAAATGCTTGAAGATAGTCCCACGTTGCCGTACGGTCAACGCGTGAATATACTCCTTTAACCCACGCATATAGAAATTTTACTTGGTCTACTTGCGAGCTCTTAAATAGCACGTCTCCTGTCGTTGGGCGTACATCAACCACAATATCGGTAAATCCTGCATCTTTAGCCAAAGCTAAATCTCTTGCTATATTCTCCTTACTATTAGCAAAGTCTGGAAAATTAGCAGCAGCATCTATCCATATAAAACATGGCTTAGCAGATGCTGGAACATCAGGGACATCGGGCGTAGATGGTTCATCAGGCCAATAGTTCTTTTTATCTTTTCCACAACTTACTAACGCCAACGATAGTACTGCAAATAGACAAATACTTATTTTTAAAAGTTTTTTTATCATCGTTTTTTTATTAAAAAATAAGCCTGCGCCCAAAAAATAGACTCAGGCTTATTTATTTTTATATTAAATTCTCATTTATGCAAATTACATATCAATACAATCGCATTGTACGCAACCTACATATCCATTTGTAAACATAAAGTAAATGTATAGATAGAATCCATCGCTCGAAACTTGAAATGCAACGTCACCAGTACCATTTGCATTTTGTCCACCTAATGCTTTTGCACCATAAAGTCCATTAATATTAAGACCCTTAGCACCGAAATCTACTGGAATATTATCCATTGTATTACCTGCGATATCAAACATATATACACTATCGTCAGTACCCCATGTGAAACTATTCACTGAATTTGTTACTACATAGTTTACCTTATTGAACATTGTACAGTCTGCCGCATTTTGAATCCAGTTTGCACTTACTTCAGCTGCAGTAGAAAGTATTGTATTTGATGAACCACTAAACAATGTTGCGCCACGAGGAGTAGCATAATATGCTCCTACATAGTTACTTGTAAGGCTCTTAGCATCGGTATAGATAATATCGGCGTTGGTTCCCCAACCTCCTAAGCCTCCAGCTGTTACCATTGTAGGTGTTGATGATACCAAGCGTCCATTAACTACTTGCCAACGTGCAAATTGTCCTGACGTACTTAAAACTGGCACTGTAATAATAGCATCACCATCAACGCTACCTATTATAGACATCTTACGCCCCATTGCCAAACCTGTTGGATATTCTATGAACTTCTCTGGCGTACCACTAACTCCATTTACTTTCCATATTGTCAATGAAGCACCTCCACCAGGAGTTAAGTTGACAAATAGAGCATTACCACTATCGTCACCAGTTCCGTAGAAGTTGGTTAGGTTTCCTGCAAATGCGCTAATATCAACAGTTCCTGCAACAGTTCCTGTCTTACCATCAAGATACACTGCATTACCAGTAGTTCTTTCGTTTAGCAATAGATATTCACCCATTGTAGCAATACCTGTTGTCATGTGTTGTTTTGAGCAACCTACATCAGTCAATTTCTTAGTCCATAGTAGTTTTGCACTACCTGCACGCATTCCCGATTGTATCTTAGCTGGCACACCCTTCTTAACGGTATAAGTTGCAGTGGTTTTGCCATCTTGTGCAGTTACAACTAACGCTTGCTCTTGGTCATAATTAATAGCAGTAGTGACAACATTAGGAGTGACAGTTGCTCCATGAGAAATAGAAATATCAGCAAGAACTGAACCTATATCACCAAGACTAATCAACGTAATAGTCTTTGCATCTTCATTAATAATACCAGTGAGTTTCTTTGAAGGTATTACAAACTTAGTAATTGCACATTCTGCACTCTTACGTATTTCTGCTACAACCTTAAATTGCGTCTTTTCTCCTGTTGCTGACGTAACAGTAATGTAATTATCTTTCGTCAAGTCCATTATTAATAGAGTTGGCGTGATCGTTGCATTATTTTCAAGAGATGCCATCACATGCACGGTTTTAAGTGCATCTTGTGGTAGTACATCTTCAGACAAACGTGGATAATTATATGGGAATACCACTGTAATAACCTTATTTGTATAGTCTATTTCTCCTGTGAATAGATTGTCATCTTTATCATCATTGAGAAATTGTGCTGTGAAACTATTTAAGCCTTTTTTAGCCTCCGCAGGAGTAAAATCTTCGGGGCTTTGGCAAGCATTGAAGCTCATCACCAGCATAAATATCGATATAATTGATAATATTTTTGTTTTCATCATATTAATTTTTTAGTTATTTCCACTCGTCATATTGTCCAATCAAAGAATTATTCTTCAATTCTGCTGTTGGAACAGGAAGAACATAAAGCTGTTGTGGGAATTTTCTATCTTGACCATCGCAATCGATATATTCATAGCTATTGCCTGTTATCTTAAAGCCATGGCAACGATAATTATTATATTCTATATGTGATAGTTTCCAACGACGCATATCCCAGAACAAATGTCCTTCGTATGCTAATTCCACCTTACGTTCATTGCGATATGCTTTAAACCAGTTTTCGCCTGAACTGGTTACACCAGGAAGAGCTACTCCTACACGTCCACGCACTTCATTCATTGCGATTTGTGCTTCGCCAATCTTATTCAAGCGATAAGCTGCCTCTGCCTTGTTAAGCAATACTTCAGCATAACGAATTTCTACCCAAGGTTGTGAACTCACGCCACCCTTTACATCTGTTAGATTTTCATCAAGAAGTTTACGTAAGAAATAACCAGTAGTGGTCTTTCCATAAGAATATGATTGCTCTTTATATGCCATAAATGCACCATTCTTGCCTCCTACACTACAATCCATCTTTCTGCCTTTCCATGTGCAACCACGATAGATTACTGTTGCTGCAAAGCGTGGCTCCAATTGATCGTATGGAGGAACATTTTCGGTCGTTGCATGCCATGCTGTCCAATCTACTTTCTTGCCATCTTTGGTTTCATAACATTCTACCATTTCTTGTGTTGGAGTTCCTAATCCACCAAAATCATAACCATCACATTGTGGAACATAATATTGGTCAAATACATGATTTGGCTTCAAGTCTTTACTATAATCAAATTCAAGAATGGATTCTTTATTATTACCTTTCCATGCTTCTGCATAATTATCTACAAGTCCATAAATGCCTAAGCCTTGAACTTCTACTGCTGCATCATAAGCTGCTTGCCAACGTTCGGCATAAAGCATTGCTCGTGATGTGAATGCAAGTGCTGCACCTTTTGTCACGCGACCTTTGTTTTTAGCGTCCCATGCCTTTGGTAGATTATCTGATGCAAATTTCAAATCTGTTTGTATGAAATTCCATGTTTCCTCTGCCGTGCTACCTGCTTTATTTGGACCTGTTGGTAAATTATCATAGAGAATCACTCCTCCATGACGTTTTGCCAATTGGAAATAAATAAATGCTCTGAAGAATCTTGCTTGTGCTTCCCATACAGTATTTTTCTCTGCACTGAATTTTGAATATTTCTTTTGCATTGCAAGAAATTGATTGACTTGACGGATATTCCCGTATGCCAAATCTTGTGTCCACACATTATAAAGGCATGCATCTGGGCTGATAACCTGTGGATTAAACACATAGTTATTTGAGTGCCCTGCTCTATGTCCTAACGACACAGATCCATATTTGAAAGCATCAGTCAAACTCTCCGTTAGGCTACCGCCAAACTGAGCTTCACCAAATTGGCCATATTTATGTAAGAAAGTATAGAAGGCGTTAAGGTTTTTATCTACCGAAGCTTCACTTTCCCATACAACTTGGTCATCGACCGTTGAGGTCTGTTTTACATCATCAAGCCAGTCGTTACATGAGCTAAACGACAGTCCTATTAAGATGATTGAAAATATTTTAATAAATTGCTTTTTCATTTTGTAATAGTTTTAGAAAGAAATTTTTAGACCAAATGAATAAGTTCTTTGTTGTGGATAATATCCATTATTCACTGATGGTGATTCTGGGTCGATATTATACTTCGTCAATCCACTTAATGTAAGCAGGTTATATCCTTCTACATATACTCTTAGAGATTGAATACCTGATCTCTTGATTAGACTTTGAGGAATTGTATAACCTAATTGAGCTGTCTTTAGACGTAGGTAATTACCATTTCTATACCAAAGCGTTGATGAATAAGCATTGTTATTGCTCACTGCATCTACTTCCAATCGTGGAAATTCTGCACCAGTATTTTCTGGTGTCCAGCAATTCTCTATAAGAGATACTGGTGAGTTACCGCCATGATAGAATGGTTTTGTAAATGATGTATTATCTTGCACTCCTACGGAACCTTCAGCAGTATATCTACCTGTTAAAGCTACTTGACCGCCAAGTCCCCAAGAGAACAGTAAGTCTAAATCAAATCCTTTCCAACTACCAAACAAGTCTAATGAACCTGAATGCTTTGGAGTAGAACTCTTTCCAAAATAACCTTGGTCTTGGGCTGCCGAGATAACACCATCACCATTAATATCTCTATATTTTACATATCCTGGCACAACTTTTGAGCCCTTAATTGTTGCTGAATGTGCTATTTCTTCATCTGATTGGAAAAGGCCATCTGAGATAAAACCATATTTTGTACCAATCTCTTTTCCTGTCAAACGTTGATGTGCTGGTGCATTTTCTGAGTCACCTGCAAATTTCAACCATCTGCCATAAGCATACGACCATATTAGTTTTGCACCATAAGCAAAATCACCTATCTTATTATTATGAGTAAGTGTTATGTCAAAACCTTTATAATCACACTTATTCGAATTAGCCGTTGTAAAGTAGTAACCACCCATTGATGGAGGATATGCTCCAGTTACGGTTGTTAATTTATCATATTCATATTTATAGAAAACATCAACTTCAGCTCCTAACAAACCATCAAACATTGTTGCATCAACACCAATATTATAACTTATACATTTCGACCATGATAAGTTAGGATTTCCTAAGATTGAGGCATACATCATTGATTGACTTGCACCACCCATCATTACGGCATTGTTCACAATAGCCATGGTGTTTCTCCATTGGAATGCTTTAATTTCACTATTAGCAGTCTTACCAACACCTGCTCTAATTTTTAAATTGTTTACCCAATCGGCATGAAACCAATCCTCTTGATTGATTCTCCAACCAATTGATGCTCCAGGTAATGCTACCCAACGCGAGTTCATTCCGCCAAATAAATAACTACCATCATAGCGCATTGCTGCTTCTACAAAGTACTTATCAGCATAATTATAATTCACACGACCCACAAAGCCTGCTACACGTGTTTCACCACTATAACCACCTATTGTAGGGAATTTATCCTTACCATTACCTGTTTGATTTATAATATTGCTTAACTCATCTAATGAAAGAAAATCTAATCCAGTACCTGAGGCACTCAATTGATTACTCTTATTCTGACGTGTTTCAGCCAATACTAATGCACCAACGGTGTGGTCACCAAATCTATTATTGTAAGAGACACTCGATTGCGACGTGATATTATATCCACGTGCTGCTTGTTCTCCTAAGCTCACAGAACCCAATGCGTCGGTACTTTTATTGTAAGTAAGATTGGTTGTCTTTGCACTTGGCAAGTTCATTATCAGTACTTCATAAGGATTGCCAAGTGTCTTTCCAAATGTAAATGTTGCATCATAAGCTCCTTGGAACTTAAATGACAATCCTTTTAGGAATGGTGCATCATATTGCAAACTAACATTTGTTTGTACAAAAGAATTATTTGATTTGCTATAACCCGATTCTTGAATTGAAGCATAAGGTGCTACTGGCGATGATGCCGTTGGGGTACCTACATTATACATTTTCCCATCATATTCCATTTGTTGTGGGACATAGGGAAGAGCGCGTATAATCTGCTGTGGAACATTATGCCAAGCATTTGGATCGGCTGAATAGCGTGGCGATTTTCTATCCTCAATACGTCCAGAAACGCCAAGTGTGAATGTCAAGTTATTTGTAATCTTAGCATCTATGTTTGCACGTAGATTGTAACGATTAAAGTTATAATTATCAATATTACCATCTTCTTTTAAATAACCTAACGATGCAAAGAATTTTACTCTTTCACCGCCTCCTGATGCCGATACATTGTGGTGTGTGCGGAAACCTGTACCATATAGCAAGCCATACCAATCGGTATTGCCCCATCCATTTTTCCCTTCACGCATATTTTTCACCATCTCTGCATTAAATACAGGCTCACTGCCTTGTAGAACGCGAGCTTTATTATACCAATGGGCATAGCTTGGTCCATCAAGCCACTCTTGCTTTTGTGCGTTATTACTCCAGCCCACTGTCCCTGTATAGCTAATAGAAATTTTGTTTTGGCTACCACGCTTTGTAGTAACAATAAAAGCACCATTAGCATCAAGACCATATACTGCTACTGCCGATGCGTCTTTCAAAACCGACACCGACTCTATCTCATTTGGGTCAAGACCATTGAAGTCCTCAATTGTACGACGAATACCATCAATTACATAAACTATTCCGCTTTGTCCGCGCATCGTTAAAGTTGCATTATCCGAACCTGGTTGTCCACTCGATTGAACGGCGGCAACACCTGCAACTCTCGCTCCTACTACGTTACTCATACTCATTGTTGGAGCTCGTAGAAGTTCCTTGTCAGAAACTGTTGAAACGGCTCCAGTTATGCTTCCTCTCTTTTGAGTACCATAACCTACAACTACTATTTCGTCGAGTGCAGCTAAATCGTCATCCATAACTACTGTTATAGCATCATTCGATGTCACTTTCACTTCTTTACTTTTCATACCAACATAAGAAAATACTAAAATATCATTTTTCTTTGCTTTGATATTAAATTGTCCATCAAGATTAGTGATAGTTCCTACATTAGAACCTTTCACTAATACGGCTACGCCTGGCAATGCTTCTTGGTTAGCGTCTTTTGCTAATCCGGTAATTACATTTTGAGCGTAACTGCTAAGAGAACACATGCAAAATGCAATAACCAATGAGGATAAAAACCTCAGGTTAATTTTGATTCTTTTTTTCATTACATTAAATTATTAATTAGGGTTTGTCTTCAAAATTTTATGTTTATTATTTGATTTTAAAATGTTCGCGATATCTATCATATAGCCCTTTTGCCTGCAAGTAAGTGGAATTTGGACTCATAAAATGAGAAAACTCGAAGGTGATTGCATTTTCCATTCCTGCACGACGTGCTGCATCTAATTTTACAAGTAATTTTTCCCACTTGATAGGAAGAAATCTTATTGGCATATCTCTATCAAATGATTCTATATTTGTCCAACATTTCATACCATATTTATCTGCAAGTTTCTTGTTAACAACAAGATAATCATACAATTGATGGTAATCTACCTGACCATCTTGAAATGCCAAAATATCTACTGCGCCTTTTACATTACTCAATATCTCGTCCCATTCCTTTTCATGTTCAGCTACACTAATTGCTTTATCACCACTCATCACTTGGTCGGTTTTCACACCATGAATATATGGAGATACCATCGTAGTTAGATTACCTGATACTGCTTTAGCATGTTTACCTACTTCGGCATATATTTTAGACATATTTTTTGTCCTACGACTTATCTCTTGCGATAGATACCAGCCTTGGAATGACTTGTGATGACCATATTTTGCCCACACTTCATCGATTAATGCCATATTCAAATCAATCTCTTTCTGAAATTGACCCTCTTGCCAATATTTACCTGAGTCGTACATTCCAAAGAAGAATGCCATGTTATATTTATCTGCCAAAGTTAGAAATAATTCTACTAAATCTACTGGTGGATAATAAACATCTTCTTTTGAAAGAATTGATTCGAAAGGGGCTGCAATCCATTTGCCTAAACCCGCACGTATCATAACTACTGTGTTAATACCCATTCCTTTCATCGCTTTGAAATCGGCATCCCACTCTTTTACGCCCCAGTTTTGATGTGGAATATCCCAGCTCACCTCATCAAGAAATGTGGCTTTTATTGGCATTCCTTTTAGGGCTTTGGGGGTCGCAAAAGTATTTGATTCATTTTTTACCTTATTCCCAGCATTTGCTGTTGAAGACGTAGAAGGTAAAGAAACTATCAACGACACCACACCTAATACTAAGACATGTCGTAATGAGGCTAAACTTACTCTTTTCATAAAAATCATTTTTTAGGTTTTGTGATTTTCTATTTATTATAATTTTTCTAATACTTGCCAGCATTGATATAGTCCACGTGGTACGTGGAAGCAACCTTTCCATTTGCCTCCTTTGAGAGACATTAGAACTTCACCGCGTCGATTTAGATAGCCATACCATTCGGGATTCTCTGGGTCTTTGAAGTGCGACCATGTGTAGTCATGAACTTTTTCAAACCATTCTTTACACTTGACATCGCCTGTGAGTTGGTAACCTTTTAATAACGATATCATCGTTTCGATGTGCACCCACCATAGCTTTTGGTCCCACTCAAGTTGCTGTGGTGGGCAACCAAGACGGTCCATAAAGTAAAATACTCCTCCATATTGTTTATCCCAACCATATTCAAGCATGGTCAAGGTGATATCTTTTGCCTTTTCAATAAGCTCTGGACGGTTTAAGCGTTTACCTAAGTCCATGATAAACCACATTGCCTCGATGGAATGACCTGGATTTACGTTACGACCTTCAAAAGTATCTGAGAGAGCACCTTCGGTGGTAACATTTTCTATTATGATTCCTCCAAGTTCGGGTCGATAGAACACTTCCATTACTTCATGTAGGCAGGTGGTAATGGTCTTATTTAGATATTCTGGGTCTAATAATGGCTCTATTTCAAGTGCAAGATTACACAATATCATCGGTAATGCAAAATTCTTTAGATTCCGAGTTCCTGGGTATAACTTGTTCCATTTCCCTTTTGGATTATCTACTTTAGATAAAATTATCGCAAAAGTCTTTTTTGCTATTTCTTCATATTCTTTATTCCCCGTAGCTATCGCTAATTGACCAAATGCCATAGTAGCAAAGGTGTAGGAAAATATATTATAGGGCTCTACTAAGGGTTCTCCTTGTTGTGTGAGAGAAAAATACCAATTATAATTACCATCATGCCCATATTTCTTCAGAAATTCACCCCCTTGTACTGCACAATCAAGCCATTCCTGTTTCTTTTCTACCTTATTATATAGCATCGCAAACATCCACACTTCACGACCTTGAAGCCATATAAATTTATCGGTGTCATATACCTTTCCTTCACGATCAAGACAAGAGAAATATCCACCGTATTCCTTATCTTGTGATTTGTCCAACCAAAAGGGCAATACTGAATCCATCAGCTCACTCTTATATTGCTCTGCTAATTTTTTAAAATCCATAATCGTAATATATTTATATTGTTAATTATTTATCTATTTTTCCTGTTATAGTCACACTCTTTTTATTAAATGGGTCTAAAATTGTATCAATCAATAGCGCCATTTCACCCCTTTTTATCAATTTTCCAGAATCAAAATTGCCAAGATTATACAACTTCCACACACTCTCTGCCATTTTTGCTATTGGCATTTTAAGGTTTATATTTTCACTCTTAGCCACATTTTCTATAATTTCAAGTGCGGCAGATATTTTCATTGCATTTCCATCTTTAGAAAGCGTATAAGTCATCGCAGGATACACGTCTTTCAATCCTTGAAGCTCGTTTGCTAAAAGAAGAGTGTCGGCACGAAGCCATGTCTGATTTGACCATTCTACATTTTTCCCTATCCCTTTTAATATTCCAGTGGAACCAACGCGTTGATATGGCTTAAATTTAGAATCCCCAACAGGCACATCTAAATATGGCAATAAATAGCCATTTGAGTTTAGCAACGCATTTTGAACATCTCTCACTTTTACATTTTTTATATCGGTTTTACCTTTTACTGCAAGTGATGCCAACGCTCCTGCAGCTTGTCCTATTTGAAGTACTACGGGTTGTAATCGTGTAGTCCCATTTACAATATTCGACACCGATATTGACTTCTCGGCAACGATAAGCCCCTCTACATCTTGTGGAATAAGCGTCCCCAATGGAAGTCCATAAGATGGAATTGGGTGGAAATATAAGTTTGGCAGCTCTTCATATCCTTGATAGCGCGTGTGATGATGATCAACAGGATAATCTCCTACCGCAATACATGTGCGATAAAGTGCATCTTGCTGGTCAAATGGTTTATCAATATGATTAAGTGTAAATCGCACGGCACCATGTATGCGTCGCGACTCTCTATGATAAGGAATAAAAGGAAGTTTATCAGCCGTTGGATATATATCATCGGCCAATCCTAAGTTTTTAAGACCAAGTTCATGTTGAATAAAATATACAAATTTCATCGTATAATCCTTTGCTCCTTTTAATGCCTCTGCGCGTT
This sequence comes from Muribaculaceae bacterium, assembly GCA_036661515.1. Taxonomy (GTDB): domain Bacteria; phylum Bacteroidota; class Bacteroidia; order Bacteroidales; family Muribaculaceae; genus HGM05232. The sequence goes on from JAVWYO010000033.1 coordinate 20,405, forward strand.
CTTGTGAAGTCATATCAATAAGATTCACATAATAGTCATTTCCCTCAATAGGCCAATTTATCATATACCTATTATTAGGAAGTTGTCCATAAGTAATCATCTTTTCCAACGACCACATGCGATCGGGCTCTTTAGGATTAGTACACACATCATTGATGCAGGCACAAGCAAATTCCTTTGCCTCATAACCTGCTGGACGGGCAATAGTCACATCTTTTCCGTAATCTTTAAGAACTGCAACATAGGTAATATCTTGCACTATGTTGTTTTTCTTCTGTGGAGCAATGCTTTCTTTGGTGTCATCACGACTCTCCATTCCCACATCATATTTCACCCCACATTGCTTTGCTACATCACCAAGTTCAGTAGCGTCAATTAGCACTTTTGCTTTTAAAACCTCTTTCTCTCCTTTTTCACCTTTAACAGTTATAACCCAATCTTTTTTTACCTTCTTTATACTTAATAATTGCGTATTCCTTTTTACTTTTAAATTTTTCTCCTTTTCGGTAAAACCCGAAAGAATTTTTTCACCAACATTGGGCTCAAATTGCACATTACTAACCCAGCCTGTTTTCAAAGCTTCTGCTCCGCCATAATGCGCTTCAAGAGCATGTTTAAATTCGCCCCACAACCCACCTGGAAGATTGTTATTTCCATCAATTGCACTTACACCAGCCGAAGTCAACATACCTCCAAGCCATGGCGATTCCTCAACTATAACTGTTTTCACACCCATTCGAGCGGCTTGAACTCCTGCGGTTACTCCGCTGGCTCCGCCACCTATCACAATAATATCGAAAGTTGTAGTTTTAGCTGATAAGAAATTTTGACCAAAGATTAAAAGGCTACATATCAATATTATAGGTAAAGATAGTCTTCTTTGCATAATGTTGTTCTTAGATTTAATAATTAATAATATCTTTCATAAATTTATTATATGGTGCAAATATAGAGAAATAATTTTAACAACAAGCAATATATTAATAAAATATTTTATTATATACCCATTTTTCTATAATCACTAAATAATAATAAGGTCTTATATAGCAAAGTTATTAAAAATATTTTGAATTTTAAAGAGATTAATCAATTTATTATCCTTTTTCACGCATATTTTAAAAAAATACTCATTATATTTACCTAAAATCCCAAAAGCAAAGCCAAATTAAAAAAGGGTGCGTACACTGCGTACTGTGCGTACACCCATTTCACTCGGCAATTCGAAAATTGAAAATAAATTTTCATT
>JAVWYO010000034.1:0-21027 GCA_036661515.1 Muribaculaceae bacterium
CAAATTTTAACAGAGCCTTAACCCACTGCAACACAGTGACTAAGGCTCTATTTTTCACATTAAAGTGTCAAAGATGAGATATTATAAACCAAGCATTGATGGGAAAGTTTTCGAAGGCTTAACCGTTAAAAATTAAAAATGCGTTAAAAAGGGTCATATTTTTGGCATTATTTTGAATAGAAGAGGCTTCAGGCTTGATTAGTAGGAGGTTTTGGGCATCATTAGCTTCACCAATTCCTTGTTGTCATAATTAAACCGAATTTAGAAATCTCTTTGGAAATACATTTTTAAAATTATGCTTCCAAAGAGATTCTGAAGTCGTCGAATGGCTATTTATTTAATAAGCTATACCTATCAATATTTGCAAGTGTTTGATTAAACGTATATTCCATTTCTAATAGTTTGCTTTTAGCTTCAATAAAATATCGTAATTCCATCAAATAGTTTAAAAGGGTGATTTGCCCTCCATTTAAAGCCTTATTTAAGGCATCAATATTATCAGAACCATTGAGAATTGACTTATATGCATTAATTTGACTATTTAACGATAGCAATTGGTTATATTCCGATTTTGCTTTTATTTCCTTAGAAACTACAATATTTTGTTTGGAATAATTATCGGCTACATATTTAGCTTTTGCCGCATTTACTTTGTGCCGATTAGAAAACAGAGGAATGTTTATACCAAATGTAAAGCCATTAAATTTATCGCCAAGCTCATTAGAATATTTATATCCAACCGAAATACCTGGAAACCATCCCATTTTACTCGCTTTTATCTCTGCTTTGTTAGCATCAATAGAGGTGAGATAATAGTTCATCTCAGGGTCATTAACTTGAATATTCTGAATATAAGAATCAATGCTTTTTAAATTTTCTAAGGGATAATTTGAAAGATTAGTAAATGATGACGTTATCTCAACATTTCCATTAATTGCTCGAAGGCTTTCGGTAAGTACTTTTAATTGAGTTGTATAATCATTTAATTTTTGAGTTGATGCAAGTAACTCAATTTTAAGCTTATTAATATCTAATATGCTTATTTCTCCATGATTAAAACCTTTGTTATATTCATTAAAAAGTTTAGTTACATTTTCATGAATTTCATTTTGTACTGCAATCTGCTTATTAACATTGATGATGTCAATACATATCTGTTTTGCTTGTAATAATATTTCTAATCGTTTCATCTTATAGATATAAGATAATGCATTAATGCGCGATTTATTTAGATTACTACGCACTCCATATATTCCAGGCCAATCAAATGACTGAGAAACTCCAATAGCTAATTTGTTACCGAGTCCTTTATTACCAAAAAGATACTCCATATCAATGGTTGGATCTTTTAAATTATTAGTTGCTTTTATAGAAAGCCCCTCACTCAGAGTATTAGCTTCTGATGCTTTCAACTCAAGATTATTTATAGCAACCTCTCCAATAATATCATCAATACTATTATTGGCATAGCCAGTTATTACAAATGTGCTTGCTATTAGTGAAATTATATATTTTTTCATTGTTGCATTTCTTTATTTTTATTACACAAATAGTATATTATAGGAACAACAAATATATTTAATATTGTTGATGAGAAAAGACCTCCGAGAATAACAATTGCGAGCGGACTTTGGATTTCATTACCTGGTTCAGTGCCATTAATAGCAAGAGGAATCAAAGCCAATGCCGAAGTCAAAGCGGTCATTACAATAGGGCTTAAACGATCAATAGAACCAGTGAATACGCGCTCTAATAATGGCATACCTTCATCATGTAGATGGTTATAACGCGACATCAAAAGCATTCCATTTCTTGTAGTTATTCCAAGTAATGATATGAATCCTATAATTGCGGGGATATTTAATTCGCCAGAGGTCAACTTTAGTATAAATACGCCACCAATCATTGCCAATGGTAGATTAAGCAATATTATAACAGATTGTGTGATATTACGAAATTCATGATAAAGCAATAAAAATATTACAATAAGAGCAAGTATTGAAGTGAGAGCAAGTGTACGTGATGCGGCCGCTTCACTTTCAAATTGTCCTCCATAATTAATATAATATCCCTCTGGAAGTTTAATATTATTCTCAATTGATTTTTGAATATCATTTACTGCGCCACGTAAATCTCTATCAGCAACATTTGCTGAAATAATAATACGACGGCTGACATTTTCTCGGTTAATTGTATTAGGACCATCTTGTGAAGTTATATTAGCAACATTAGAGAGTGGGATAGGACCTATATTACTTGTAATCATAAGATTCTTTATCTTCTCCATAGAATTTTTATCAGCTTCATCAAGTTGAACTGTTAAGTCATAAGGCAACCCCTTTTCATATACTTGTGACACGCTTTTACCAGCAAGAGTGACATTAACAAATTGTGCAAAATCGCCAATTGTAATCCCATATTTTGCAAGCATATCTCGGCGTGGAGTTATATGCAATTGAGGACGGTTAACCTGCTGTTCAATATTCACATCTACAATACCAGGCACACTCGATATTTGCCCTTTAATACTATTACCTATTGAGTATAACTTATTTAAGTCATCGCCAAATAGTTTTATTGCAATCTGAGCTTTTGTCCCCGATAGCATTGCATCTATTCTATGAGAGATTGGCTGTCCGATTTCAATATTAGTACCAGGTAACTCCGAAAGCTTAGCACGTAATTCTTTTAATATTTCTGTGCGAGGACGATCTTTTATTTTATACGGAGCCTCAATCTCTGAGACATTCACGCCAAGCGAATGCTCATCAAGTTCAGCACGTCCTGTCTTACGGGCTACTGTGTATATCTCGGGTATTGTCATTATTATTTGTTCGGCTTCCCTTCCAATATTATTTGACTCTTCAAGAGAAACGCCTGGTAATGTACTCACATTTATTGTAAATGAACCTTCGTTAAATGGAGGTAAAAATCCGCGACCCAGTGTAAAGAACAATGCACCAGCCACTATTAATAATGACGAAGTAACACCAAGTACCACACGCTTATGCTTAAAGCTCCAGTTTAACCCTCGTTCATAAACAGCTTTCATCTTGCGTGTTGTGAAAGCTTCTTTATCTGAATCAGCCTTTTTTGAAGAGCCAAGTAAGAAGCTACAAAGCACAGGTGTAACCGTTAGCGCTACAATAGTTGATGCAAATAATGCTACTATAAATGAAATTCCAAGTGGGATTAATAAACGTCCTTCAATACCACTTAAAAAGAAAAGAGGGAGGAAACTCGCAATAATTATGAGTGATGAATTAAATATAGGCATTCGCACCTCCTTTGATGCTTCAAAGACTACTTCTATCACCGATTTGCGCTCTCCTTCAGGTAATGTCTTATTACTTCGTAGCCGCTTAAAGACATTTTCTACGTCAACAATAGCATCATCGACCAATGACCCTATCGCTATGGCAATACCTCCAAGGCTCATCGTATTGATTGTATATCCCAGTAGATGCAATGTGAGTAATGATACGATTATAGATAGGGGAAGTGCTATTAGCGATATAAGAGTTGTGCGTATATTCATCAAAAAGAAGAATAAAATCACAATTACAAAAATTGCTCCTTCAAATAATGCTCGTTGTATATTGGAAATAGAATTATTTATAAACTCATTTTGCTTAAATATATCTGTAGAGATGTGCACATCAGCTGGAAGTGTTTTTGAAATTGCACTTAAATCAGCTTCTACTTTCCGTGTCAATTCATTTGTGTCAATATTAGGTTGTTTAGTTATAGTCATTATGACGGCTGGCTTCCCCTTTTCCGACGCAAGTCCGAGCTTTGGCGATTTTGCTCCAACACTCATTTTAGAAATATCTTGAACAAGCACAGTGCCATTTTCATCACTTCTAACAACCGATTTTCCTATTTCATCGAGATCTGTAGTATTAATATTCCCTTTAATAATGTATTCATTACCATACTCATAAAGTACGCCACCACCAACATTATTATTTACATTTGCAGTAGCTGCAAGTACTTCATCTAATGAAACATTAAAATATTTCATTTTAGATAAGTCCAAAAGCACTTGATATTCTTTTATGTCACCACCTATTACGGCAACTTGCGACACACCACCTACCGACAACAGACGTGGACGCAAAGTCCTATCGGCAATAGTACGAAGGTCCATCAGCGATGTGCTGTCGCTCGTGAGCCCTATAATCATTACCTCTCCGAGTATTGATGATTGAGGTCCAAGAGTGGGGGAGTTAGCGCCTTCTGGTAAATTGTCCTTTATAGACGACAATTTTTCGGTAACTATTTGACGTGCTTTATATATATCTGTTCCCCAATCAAACTCAACCCACACAACAGAAAAGCCAGTTGCCGAAGACGAGCGTACACGACGCACATCGGTAGCGCCATTAACAGATGTTTCAATCGGAAAACTAACAAGTTTCTCTACCTCTTCCGACGCATATCCTGGAGCTTCTGTCATTACTACTACCGTAGGAGCATTTAGATCTGGGAACACATCTACCTCAGTATTTATAGTAATATAAGTACCGCCTAATAATAGGAATCCAGTAATGATAAGTATCAATATCCTATTATTCAGTGAATAATGTATTATTTTATTTAGCATGTATGTAGTTTTTTTAGTGTGAGTGAGAATGTCCCTCTGGTATTTTACCAGAATTTGCTGCAAGTTTAATTGTTATAGCTCCATCTATAACAACATCTTCTCCTGCTTTTAATCCCGATAATATCTGAATGTTTTTGCCATCTGATGACCCCAATTCCACCATTCGTTTAGTATAGCACTCTGCATCAATCTTAACGTATACGAAATATTCACCTTGTTCCTCTGTAATTGATTCCATGGGAACAGCGATGGTATTAACCGTTGTATTACCTATAAGATATACTTCGGCAAAACTGCCAGGAATAAAGTTTCCTTTATTATCAAATTCAAAATATATTGGCAAATATCCAGGCGTAGCATTACTCAGACTCTTTGATGATATTAGTCGTCCATTAAGAGCTGAAAGGCTAATAATGTCTTCATTATATGCAGTCTTAAAATTTGCCGTAGTAATCTTTGCAACACTTTTAAAAAATCGATCGGGTAGGTCAGCACGAAGTACAAGCCGAGCATTCTGCGAAACGGTAGCAATGGGCTGACCGATGGCTACATATTCGCCATCTTTTACTAATAATTGTGTTATTGTCCCAGTTATTGCACTCGTTGCAACACTTCCAGAACCCGTTGTTGGTGAATATGCAATGCGAGCTTTCTCATATTCCTGCTTAATCATATTATACTCACGCTCGGTAACGATTTTATCTTTATAGAGTGGCGTTACACGTTCAAATTCACGTTTTGCAGCCATATACGAAATTCTGGCATTTTCATTAGCATCACCTCCAACTATATTTTTAGATGATATACTACACAATGATTTTCCCTTTGAAATCACTGCACCTAACGATGCCGTAGGTGAAAAGCGAACAATTCCAGCAGATTGAGCCACAACAACATACTCATCACCTTGAGCAGGAGTAATTTCCCCCGACACTTTTATTATTTCATTGAAAGGTTGTAAATTAACAATTTGTGTCTTCACACCAAATCGCTTTGCTTTTTCTGGAGTGAAAACTATCTCTTCCGATTCCGATGTTTTACCATGCACATCAATCTTAGATTTTTCATGATTGTGTCCATCATTTTCGCTATGTACATCACCTCCAGCATTTGACTTGCATCCTATTAATGATGCCAATACAAATACATTTATAAATATATATTTTAATTTCATAAGACATAAGTTTTAATTATAATTATAACAATAACTTTGCTCATAAGATAGATATGAGCAATTAACCACGACTTGTCGTTTAATGTCTTATAATACGGGAGGCGCCCTTAATTGTGAAGAGCGAGTATGATTATCAGGTAATTTAAATAGTGAATATCGGAATAGGATAGGGGTTGCATCTTCTACTTTTGGGGCAAAACACAATGAAATTATATTATATAAAATAATAAAGTTTATTTGATGCTCACCAAGTGAGAATTGTTTATCCGATTTAACAAGACTTAGTTTCAATGAACAATTACTATCATCATCTTGGTCGGGGTGAGCAGCTTTGTTGCAACTATGACCACACGGAGAATGCTCCTCATGCTGTAACTCATTATTACATGACATTTCTGCCCCAGCAAAATACATGCACATGCGCCCAAGAGAGTCGTGATGATGGTATTGTAATACCGATGATGATATTACAACTATTAGCACGCACGACGATATTATTGCTTGTATTTTTGTCATAAAATTTATCTGATACAAAAATAGTATAATGTATCAGATAAAATTAGTGTGAGAAAGGATTGTTATGCAAATTTAACGATTCTACTTTATTCTTCAAAATCAAATTCAAAGTCAAAATCATCATTCAGCTCTTCAGTCCTAAATTGTGATATTGCTCTACCTTCTTTTTTTGTTGGACGGCCAAGCCCTTTTTGCCGATCAACAAACCCACCTATTTTTACCATTTCAAGTAGTTCATATTGGTCAGCAGTAGTTACATTGCGAAGATAGTTAGGAACAAGTTTTGCACCAACACGATTCTCCACAAGTCCCAGTATTTGAAACGAATAAGTCACGGGAGGTTTACGCACACATATAGTGTCGCCAATTTTTACCATTCGTGAAGGCTTAACTACCGTGCCACCAATTGTTATACGGCTCTTTTTACACGCTTCTGTGGCAATAGTGCGAGTCTTAAATATGCGTGTAGCCCACATCAATTTATCAATTCTAACTTCACTTTTTGCCATATCGTTACATAACTATTTATTATTATAATTAGTCATTGCAAAGGAAAGACCTGCAAGACAAAAACTCTTTATAGCGTCAATAGCAACATTTAATCGTTCTGGCATAAGTTCTTCTTGCTCGGCAGGAAAATGCCCTAATACATAATCTACTTGACAACCTCGCGGATAATCATTACCCAACCCAAAACGAAGACGAGGGAAAGCATCAGATTTTAGTAATAGAGTAATATTTTTAAGCCCATTATGACCTGCATCGCTACCTTTTCCTTTCATGCGAATATGACCAAATGGAAGTGCTAAATCATCAACAACTATTAAAATGTTTTCTATTGGAATATTCTCTTTTATCATCCAATAACGCACAGCTTCACCACTCAAATTCATAAATGTAGATGGCTTTAGAAGAGTAAGAACATTATTCTTCAAGCGCATTGTTGCTACATCGCCATATCTTTGAGTGCTAAAATAAATATTGGACACCTTAGCTAAGGCATCCAATATTCTAAATCCTATGTTGTGGCGGGTATCTTGGTATTCTGCTCCAATATTCCCCAATCCTACAATGAGGTATTTCATTTAATCAATTATTATTCACCTTTTGCTTGAGCACCACGAGCTGCACGAGTCAATTGTACTGAGCAAACTACTGCGTTCTTAGCATTCATTAATTCAAGTCCTTCAAAGTGAAGATCTCCAACTTGTAGCGTTTTACCAAGTTCAAGATTATCAACATTTACAATAACTCGTTCTGGAATATTTGAATAGATAGCTTTTACCTTGATTTTCTTCATCATCAATGATAATTTACCACCAGCTTTCACACCTACTGAGTGACCTTCTACCTTCACAGGAACTTCAAGCATTACAGGTTTCTTATCAGTTACCTCTAATAAGTCAATGTGAAGAATTGCATCTGTTACTGGGTGAACTTGCATATCTTTAATAATTGCCATTTTCTTTATTCCATTGAAACTAAGCTCAATAGCATAAATATCTGGTGTGTAAATTAGCTTACGCACGTCATCAGTGTTAACTGTTAAATCAGTAACAAGAATCGCTTTCTCTGAAATGCCAAGCTTAATTAATTTTTCACCTGCTTTTAATTTACCAGTAAATGGAAGATCTACAGTTTCTCCACCATTCAATACTACTGGGATTTTTGCTTCTTTACGAAGTGTTGATGCTGCTTTCTTTCCAAGATCTGTTCTTGGTTCAGCATTTAGTTGATAAGTTTTCATTTGTTAAAGTTTTGTGTTACTCAAAATTAAGTTTTTTGCTCCTCAATTTCCCATCACACGGAAGTATTTAAAAAGCGTTGCAAATTTACGAATTTTCTTTATATTACACAAGTACTATGTTGAATAATAATAACTATTCTTTTGATCATTGATAGTATTACAGCGAAGTGCATTTGCTCGGTGATTGAGATTTTCGCACATTAGAGGAGATTCATTGTGCGAGCGCGGAACAAGAACGTAGAAGACGTTCCACTTCGCGTGATGGCAGATGCTGAGCTGTCTGTGCGTAGCGACCACTGATATTTTATGTGTCGGTGATTCGTTTCCCCACAGATTACGCAGATTGACACAGATTTTTTCATTGCGCGATATGGCTTTGTGCGACGCGGAACGAGAACGTCGAAGACGTTCCACTTCAGAACTAAAGTTCTGAAATTTAACCCCATAATGGAGTTCACTTTAGTGAACGCAATTGTGGGGTAATAAGCAGAGAGCAACGTCTTCTACGTAGAAGACGTTGCTCTCCACCCGTAGGGGGTATTCGCTATATGCTTTTTTCTATTGGGAGTACGAATGCTCTAAGTCCGAGCATTGGGGTTTCCTCATCAATAGCTCGTAGCGAGCGGAGTACTTCATCTACACGCTCGTCTTCCACCATTGTCATTATAGATGATGCCATTGATGGCCAAGCGTGCGAGCCATAGTGAGGTTCGCCATTCTTGCTACCTCGTCCAAGCACTTGCTCCCATGCCGTAAATCCTCGACAATTTTGTTTTTCAAGAATTTCTATTATTTTACCATAATGAGCCTGATCAAAGGCTATAAATATTGCTTTCATAATTATTTTTTTTATTTACTCAATATCTGTCGATTCTTCTTGCGATTTCTACGCACTCCTACGTATGCAAATACACAATATAGTACTGGAACAAGAAGTAATGTCAATATGGTTGAAAATGTTAGTCCGCCAATAACTGCAACACCCATAGGTTTCCATATTTCAGAGCCTTCTCCTCCTCCTATTGCCATCGGCACCATTCCTAAAATAGTTGTCAATGTTGTCATTACAACTGGTCGAAGACGCGATTTACCACCAAGTACAACCGACTTACGAATACTTAGTCCTCGCTCTCGATTAAGTGTAATGTAGTCAACAAGCACAATACCGTTCTTTACAACAATACCAATCAACATAATGGCTCCAATCATAGACATGACATTCACAGTGTGTCCTGTGAGCCACAGAATAATAAACACGCCAGAGAATGCAAATAGCAATGAAGTCATGATAATTCCAGGATAGGTATATGACTCAAATTGTGCTGCCATTACAATATATACAAGTATTATAATAAGTACTGCAAGCGTTCCAAGATCGCCAAATGAATCCTGCTGATCTTCATAAGAACCCGATAAATTTATATTCACTCCTTGTGGAATGTGCATCTTATCAATATCAACTTGTGCTTTAGCTACGACTTCACTCATAGGCACGCCACTCACTACTGTTGACACTGTGATTATACGCTGACGGTCTTTTCGTTCAATGGTAGGAGGAGTAAATCGTTCAACTACCTTTCCAATATCTTTAATTCTCACTCCCTCTCCCTTTGAATTATATACGAGTATGTTTTCGATGTCTGAAAGTGCTGTACGATGTTCTGGTGAATACATCACCTTTATATCATACTCTTCACCATCTTCTCGGAATTTTGATGCAACGCTACCATTAATACGATTTCGTAGATACGTTGCAGCAGTAGCTGAATTTAGTCCATAGATAGCAAGTTTTTCTCTATCAAAATCCACTTGATATTCTGGTTGATATTCAGCACGACTTATCGCAATATCTGCCGTTCCTTTAATTTTCGTTAATATTTCTTTTAACTGTGCAGCTACACTATCTGTTGTAGTAAAGTCGTAACCATATATTTCATAATCAAGAGTAGCTTGTCCACTCATTCCTCCACCTCTACTACCACCAACATTTATTTGACTTTTCCTAAATTCGGGATATGCCTTTAAATCTTGTCGCATAAGATCCGCAATCTCCACAAGTGTTTTATCTCGATCTTTTGGATTAACAAGTGTGATATTCATCGACACAATATGCGAACCATTATCTTGAAGGGTAGCCCAAGTATTATCACTCGAAGCCATACCAACTGTGTAGTTGATTGTCTTTATTTCTGGATATTTCTTAGTCCATTCATTATTTAGTCGACGTGTTACATTTTCAGCAATTTCGACCCTCGTTCCTATTGGGAGTTCAAGAGAAACTCCAAGACGTGAGTTATCACTCGAAGGAATAAATTCACTACCAACAAATTTTACAAGGACAATAGACCCGACGAAAATCAGAAATGCGCCAAGTATAGATAACGTCTTATGTCCAACAACTATTTCAAGAGTCTTCGCATAGCCATTATCAAACGCATCAAGGGCTCTTTCTATTGGCGAATATAATGCTATAAATATCTTACTCTTCTTAGCATTTAATCGTAACAATTGACTACAAAGCATTGGCGTTAATGACAAGGCACACACTGTAGAAATAATCATCATGATCGTTACCATCCAACCTAATTGGCGAAATAGCACTCCAGTCATACCTTGAACAAGAGTCAATGGGAAGAATACGGCAATCAAAGTAAGTGTAGATGCTATTACCGAAATTGCCACCTCATTTGTTCCATGCACAGCAGCCTGGCTCGGCGCACTACCTCGCTCAATGTGAGTTGTGACATTCTCCAGCACCACTATCGCATCATCTACCACCATACCAATAGATATAGACAATGCCGAAAGAGAAATAATATTCAATGAATTACCCGTTGCATATAGATAAATAAATGAAGCAATTAGCGAAATAGGGATAGTGATAATAATAATCATTGTTGCTCGCCAACGCCCTAAAAATCCAAATACAATTATCGTTACAAATAACAACGCATAGAGCACTGTTTCGGCCAAAGAATTAATTGTGTTTTTAATATTCTCTGAAGTATCAACAATAACGCCCAATTTCACATCCGATGGTAAGCTCTTCTGCAATGAAGGAATCATCGCAGCTACTTTATTTGAAATCTCTACTGAATTTGCACCCGATTGTTTTTGAATCACAATCATAGCACCAGGTTCACCGTTATTATATGTCTGTTGCGCGCGTTCCTCAAGTGAATCATCAATCTTAGCTACATCTTGTAAATATACATTTTTACCATCAAATGACCCTACAACAATATCTCGCATTTGTTGAGAATCGGCAAATTCGCCCTGAACACGTAGCGAATATGTATCCGACCCTATATCAAATGAACCACCAGGAATATTTCGGTTTTCGGCAGCAATTATTCCAGAAATAGTTTCAATAGAGAGATTATAAGCCTCAAGCTTAATAGGGTCAACATAGATGTGTATTTCTCGTTTCGGTGCACCCGAAATTGATACCGAACCTACGCCATTGACACGAGCTAATGGATTAGCAACAGCATCATCAAGTATTTTATATAATCCAGGCATGCTCTCTGAAGCCTGTACCGAAAGTAGCATGATAGGAATCATATCGCTACTAAACTTAAAGATAATCGGAGTTTGGCTATCATCGGGTAGCTGACTACTCACCATGTCTAATTTATCACGCACATCATTAGTAAGTACATCAATGTCGTTACCATATTCAAATTCAAGAGTAATCACTGAAATGTTTTCTCTCGACTTTGACGTTATATGCTTTAAGTCACTTACCGCATTTAACGTATTTTCAAGAGGACGCGTTACATTCTGCTCAATATCTGCTGCACTGGCTCCTGGATATGTAGTCAACACCATTATGGTATTAGTCTCTATATCAGGATACAGGTCAATAGGCAGTTTTTGGAGCGAAAACACGCCAAGTATTGCTACAGCTACGAAAAATAGGGTAGTCATTACTGGTCGTTTTACCGCACTTGCATATAGGCTCATATATAGTTATGTATTAATCGATTAATAATTATTTCTTTATTGGAGTTTTTCCATCTTTGGCCACCTGTACTTTTACGCCATTAGCCAAACGAGTTTGTCCACTTACTACGACTTGCGAATTATTTTCAACACCCGAAAGAAGTTCATATCTATTACCAAGACGTTGACCTATTTCAACCTTATTATATGAAACCTTTCCATCTTTGTAAACATATACATAGCGATTTCCCGATCCCGTTTGTTTTACGATTGCTCTATCTGAAACTACTACGTGATTTTGAACACCAAAATTCATTTCAACACGTGCAAACATTCCTGGGCGTATCCTTTTATCCTTATTAGAAACCTCTATTTCCACCACAAATGTCCTTGTCGTTGGATCAATTGTAGGGTGTATTAGTTTTACATAACCGTCAAACGTCTCTTCACCATATACATCGAGTTTTACGGTAACTTTTTGTCCTTTAAATATCTTTGTAAAGTCCTGTTCCGAAACATTTACAAGTATCTTTACTGGTAGAATTTGTTCTATGGTAAGAATTGGAAGTTGCCCTGTCATATCACCATTATCATAGTTACGCACCGTTACTACGCCAGATATTGGGCTCACAAGAGTTGTGTTTTCTCGCATATTTGCATATGAACGCTTATAAGCATCATATTCCGTGCGCAACTGGTCTACCGCTTGCTGCGTGCCACCACCTATTTTAAGTAACTCTAATGCTCGCTCATATTCACGTTTCTGATTTTCAAGACGAAGTCGCATTTGGTCTATATTCACGTCGTCAAGAATCACTACCGTCTGCCCAGCACCAACAGTAGTGCCAACATCTACCAAAATACGCTTAATACGATTTGCCGTTGATGTAGTGATGTTGTTACTTTTGTATGCCTCAACAGTTGCCGTATAATTAGAAATCATAGGAACTTCTTCCTCCATAACATTTTCTAATTTCACAATTGGGAGTTCTTCTACTTTTGTCTTTTCGGCATCTTTATTGCCAGTACACGATGCAACCGTCAAAAATGCGACTGCAATACATGAAATTTGCTTTAATGTGTTCATATAGTGTATATATTATTTATTTTCTAAAGATTTATATTTGTTTAAGTCGGCATTACCAAGTAGTAATTGCAAGTCACTTGTTGCAACGAGATAATTATATATTGATTGATAATATGTGAGTTTTGATGTAATTAACGCCAATTCAGAATCACGAAGGTCTAAATAAGTTGCCGCACCGATTTTAAAACTCTTTTGCATTATTTCAAACGCTTTCTCCGCCTGTTTAACGCCCTCTGAATTAGTAGAAATCTGTTTTACATTTTTCTTTATGTTGTCTATTTGTAACTCAACCTGCATATTGAGAGTACGCTCTAAATTCTCACGTTGATAGCTCATCTCTTTTACTGATATTTCAGCCTGTTTAATTCTGTTATAGCGTTGTCCACCTTGATATAAAGGGAATGAAAGAGTAAGTCCCACAACAGAATATGGTGTCCAACGGAAATTTTTAAAAGGAGACCCATCAGATGAAGAATTCCAATTATAACTTGCACTTAAAGACAATGTTGGATACCATGCCATACGCTTAACATCAAGCGCACGCTTCATGTAATCGGTTTGCAAATCCAATGATTTTAAATCTGTATTATCAATAAGCGATTTATTAATGCTCAAAGTGCTGTCAAACATACTATTCTCATATGCCGATAGCGATGTATTTGGCTTGATATTAATCGACGCATTCATGCCCATCAATATTTTTAATTGCAATAACGACTGCTTAATAGCAATCTCTGCTTGAAGCATTTGTGGCTCAATATTTTTCACTTGAACACTCGAACGCAACACTTCATATTCCGATGCAGTTCCAAGATCAAATTTACCTTTAAATATTTTGGCATTATACACCGATGTTTCATAATTCTGCTTAATCACAAAGTATGAATCATACGATAGCAATAAGGAATAATAAGCATTTTGCACTTGATTAACAAGTGAAATACGCGAAGACCTTGCCATTTCAATGTTTTGAAGTATCTGACTATCAGATAACTTTAGCGATTTCCACAACTGAGGAGCAATTAACGGCATCGAGGCATTAAAACCTAAGGCAAATGTATTATCCAACCCCATCTTAATTCCTGCATCTTTTGAAGGAGTTTCGGGTGTAGTACCAGTATCGGCCTTTCCTCCACCCATAGCACTCATATTAAAGTATGCTACTTGCTTTGCAAGTGTACGATTATAATTACCACCAAACGCTAAAGCTGGTAATAATTGTCCAAGAGTTTCTTTCTTAGAATAATCTACCCGCTGAATTTCCATATCAGCAACTTTAATAGTAGGATTGTCACTTAGTGCAATCTTAATACACTCATCAAGTGAAAGTGATAATGTGTCGGTCTTTTGTCCCTGTGCCGAAAGAGTTAGTGAACTGCATATAACGGCAGCAACAAGACATCTTTTTAAATCCATATTTTTCAATATTGTTTTATTATTTTTTATTTTTATCATTAAAAAAATCTGCCATAATTTCAAGCCCGCGTTGCGTTGACATTCCTCTAACAAAGTTCAAAAAGATATTATCAAATATTTCTACGGAGCTATAACGAGATAAGAATAATTCTTGCGATTTCTTTATATTCTGAAACTGCAATATATATAATGTAGCAACGATATCTGAATTTACACCTTCACAAAACACGCCCTCTTCTTTGCCCTTATCAATTATTTTTACAAATCGTGCTATATGTGTATTTTCAAGTTCTTTATAATTTTTAGCAACTTTGGGATAAAGCCTTTCCATATCTATAAAAAAACTTTGACACACACCACTAATAAAATCACGCGCCGTCGTATATATTCTCAGCATGGAAATCATCTCATTTGGCGAAGTTTCTATTATTTCATAAAACTTCTTATTCCTATCCTCATAAATTAAGTTTACAGCATCTATAATAAGTGTATTCTTATCACTAAATAGCTCATAAAGTGTTCGCTTCGATATGCCACACTCTTTAGCTATCAAATCCATAGTTACCGAAGTGATGCCAAATTGAGCCAATAAATCATAAGTAGTTCTAAGAATGCGTTCCCTTTGATCCATATATGAGTATTTAAATTTTATGATAAAAAAATAATTTTTTTAGAAACTTTGTAAAGGTAATGAATAAAACTTATAAAACCTAAATAGTTTTCTTGTTTTTTTAATAAAAAACACATAGTTATGTAAATAGCCGACTTCATGGCTACTACATGGTTTCATCAAAATAGAAAGAAATGATTTTATTTACTACAAAGATGCAACGCAATTATTTGAGATAACAGGCTGTCGCATAGTGGATAGCCAACATTCACTGTGGCCTAAAGAGTCAAAGAATAGCTGGTATATTGCGCGTATAGGTTATTTACTTAACATTATCGTCTACAGAAATCAGTAAAATTACAATAATCACAAATTTTAGGGTTGCAAGTTTGTCTAAATGGCACATTTACATCAAACATTTCTTTAATTATCTGGCTAAAAAAAGCCATAAATTCATCATTTATTTCATGATAATCAATCAATTTGTTTTTGCCATATTTTATGTAAAATTCATTTTGATTCTTAATCGCTTTGAAATTATAGAGCAATGGTTGTATTGGTGCATCAAAATTATGAATTATGCTATACACATTACAATAAAGCATAAGCTGTAGAATGGCACTTCGTCGTTCACTAATATTTTCAAATAGCTGATTTACTGATGTAAAACCAGAACTATCATTACCACTTTTATAGTCTACTATTCTGCGTAACGTATTGATTAATCCATCATCAACAGTATCAACACGGTCAATATATTGAACAAAATTTATTGAAATATCATCAGTTATTTCCCAATATAACGTTTCCTTTTCTTCTCCCTGCTCAAATGTGAAATTGCATATATTTTTATCATATTGCAATATAGCATCTACATAATATTTTATTATATCTCCAATTAAAATATTTTCACCAGTCAATGTATCGTTACAATTATTCCCCTTTTTTAGATATTCCTTATTAACAGTACGTGTAATTGAATTTTGAATATTGAAATTACGGAATGTATCAACTGTTATCGTCCTCCTTCCTTCTTTATTGGCTGGCACTGACATATAAAGTTCTCGCATCACCTCATGAATAATAGTTCCAAACGTCTTGCTATCTATAAATTCAGATATTTCGTCTTCAACTCTTATCCCTTCAACTTTATCTAAATAGAATTTTAATGGACAATCAATATATGAATTTATAGCACTTGCCGAGAGATATTTTCCAGAATTGGCATCACGATAGCGATTCAATTTTTGCATCACATTCTCTGACTTGATAACTTCTATATCTCCATCATGTGATGTATTTATATCAAACTTGCCATTCTTAAATATAATATCTATTCTATCCTTATATAAATGCTTAAGCTGATATATATATCGCGACGGCTCACCCGAACTCATTGCTTGCGTGCGAGAATCATATAGTAAAAATACCTTTTTGGCTCTACTCAATAGCCTATAAAAATAATAGGCATAAATACTATCTTGGTAGTCTGTCGTTGCAAGGCCAAATCCTTTACGTAAATTATTAGGAATAAATGTGTGTGAGAAATGTTTACGAGGAAATATACGTTCATTCATCGACAATAATATTACATTATCAAAATCAAGCGACCGTGTTTCAAGTACACCCATTATCTGCAATCCATTAAGGGGTTCTCCCTCAAATGATATTGTAGTTGTCGATAGAAGTCGTTCCAATAAAAAGAAAAATGTATTTTCTTTCATTGAAATATCAAATGATTCAATTGAATTTGACAATTGATTCAAAGTGCTATAATATTGAGCAATAAATCCTAATTCAATGCTCTTCTCATCTCGCTCAATAATCAATCTCTCTATTAATGCTAATAAATTTCTAACATAGCTTATTACTTCGCCTTTTTGATTAAGGTCGGTAACTGGAGCAAAAACACAACTATATTCATTTGATTTATTTGAAAGGAAAGAACTTGGAACATAAAACACCTTTTTCAAATTAATATATTCCTTTACCTCTTTAGCATATACTGCTGAGATAGCTTTAATATAAGGAGAAGATAGCACCGATGACACATCTTCATGAAAATATAAATATTCATCTTTCACCTTACGCGCTCTGGAGTGCATAAGAGAAATTGCACTCATTAATGTGACAATAGCGGTGTGCTTCATTGGCAATCCCATTGTTATATTAATGTTATTAATATTTCGAGATAAAGATGAAAGCATTGGTAAGAAAAGTTCTTCATCAGGGAGAACGATAGCGGTATCTATTGCATTTTCAACATCTTTAATATCACCACTTTCCACAAGCCTATCAACTATCTCTGCTGCATGTTTCGTTTGTCCAACATTCGACGGTAACGCTATTACTTCAATTTGTGGAAATGTCGTAATATCAGCTTCTCCAATATCATATTTTGATTTAAATGTGTCCTTGTAGGTTTTTACAAATCGAGAAGCCTTATTAAACTTATCATTGAAAGATGGAGAATTAAAATCCCAATAAAAATCAGCAATTCCTTTGTCATTCAGCAACTTAAATATTTGATATTCCGATGTCGATAGAGCATTAAACCCAACAAAAACGTATTTTTTATATTCAAAATCATCTTTTGCAAGTTTTTGTATTATATCTACGGCATTCCTATATGTCATGCCAGAATATGATAATCCTTTATTTAATAGCGCCTTACGGAATGCTTTATAAAGAGGGTACAAAATTTCCCACAATTTGAAAAAACGTTGCTTTATAAAGGAATTATTTATATCACCATCATGTGAGTCACTATTAGAGTGCCCCCAAAAGGTGTCGATATACGAATCGGGTGTCTCAAAATCACGAAAGAACTCTTTAAGAACAGCAATTTGTTCTTCAGTTAAGTAATTTGAATTGATTTCCTTTATATCTTTTACATTAGTAAACAGTTGTTTGGCATCTGCAAGATATTTATCTACATCATTAAAATCATTCAATACCATATCTCCCCAAAATATAAACTGATCAAAATCTACAGCCTCACTTACGCTTGCCGAGTATTCTTGATATAGAGTAAACAGCAGTTCTATACGGCTGGCTTCAACAGTATCTGTTATAGAACTCATTAAGTCAGTAATCGTTGTGATATAAGGCAGTATTTGTGACGATTTACACTCTTCAAGAAAATATTTCTTCAGAAAAGAACCTCCACGCCGATTAGGAAAAACGAAGCAATATTCCTCAAGCTCTATACTATCGACTTCTTTACAAAATGTGTGTGCTATGTGTCTTAAAAATGGTATCACAATATAAAATTTAGATGGGGGAGTAGACGAGCTATATTTTTATCAATTTTGTAATTTTGATTGCTAAATCAAATAATACTATTTTGGCATTTGCATTACCTTGAATGTCACTTTCTGCTTTTGAAAACTCTTCAATCATCTGTGAAATATTACGCTCATTGATAAATGGCGCAAATTTACGACTAAATTGTTCCTCTTCTCGTGTAAGATAGTTGAGCTCATTTATATGTATATTATAAATAAAATTTTCGCGCAACATTCTACAACAATATATCATGAATCGTCGCTCTCGCTCTCGCTTATATGCGCTTACGGCTTCCGACCATTTTTTCAACCCCTTCATATCGCGAGAATATGCCATACGCATTATTTGAACAAACATTTCAAAAAACTGCTTGTTTTCACTATCTAATGAAAGTGATTCCTCAGCCATGACAATATTTCCATCGGCTGGTGCAGCTATTGCCATAGCATCTTGCAAATCCACATTAAAAGTATCATGTAAATATTGTGCAACTAATGGAGTGGGGGGCTTCAATACTTCAATATTCTGTGTCCGTGATAGAATTGTAGGCAACACTTCTTGTGGCTTGTCGCTGACTAATATAAATATCGAATCAGGAAATGGCTCTTCTATTATTTTCAGTAACTTATTAGCACAATCGTCATTCATCTTTTCGGGAAGCCACATTATAAGCACTTTATATTTCGATGAATATGATGCCATGCTCATTTTATGAATTATACGATCACTTTCATCTACATAAATTTTTGGCTGTGAATTATCATTATCGAGAATAGGTAACCATCGCTCAAAACTTTCATATTTATATTCAGTGATAAAATTACGCCATTTTTCAATAAAATCATCTGAAGTCCATTTCTTATTATTGTCTTTTTTTAAAAACGGAAATGAAAAAAACAGATCGCCATGATTAAGACTCTGATGTTGAATACACGAATTACACACACCACACGAATCACCATTAACGTGATTTGTGCAATGAATGTATTGTGCAGCAGCGCGTGCAAGTGCAAGTTTACCTATACCTATCGCACCCGATAATAATATTGCATGAGGAATCCTATCATTATCAATCAGATGACGTAATTTATTTTTAGCACCATCTTGTCCTATTATATCACTAAATTTCATTATTAATACGTATTTTGAGCTACTTGTCTGACACTTTCTGTAGCCATTAATGAATAAAAATGTATGCTCGGCACCCCTTGCGATACGAGTTCTTTAGCTTGCAAGGTACACCATTCTACACCTATTTGTTTTGCTGCATCATCTGAGTTGCATTTTGATAATTCTAACGCTAAATCGTTAGGCAAATCCACATGAAATATCTTTGGTAATACTGTCAATTGTGCCCTGTTAACTATCGGTTTTAGTCCGGGTATTATAGGTACATTAATTCCAATGCTTCTACATTTTTCAACAAAAGAAAAGTATTTAGCATTATCAAAAAACATCTGCGTGACAATATAATCAGCTCCTTTATCAACTTTATTTTTAAGCCACTCCATGTCAACATCTATATTTGGAGCCTCATCATGCTTTTCGGGATAACCTGCTACTCCATAACTAAAACTATTCCCTTTGATTATATCCATTTTAGTGTCGTCAAGCAAATAGCCTTCGTTGAATTTATTTACTTGTCCTATTAAATCACTGGCATGAGAATAGCCATTCTCGTTAGGAGTAAAGCGACTTTCATGTTTTGCCTTATCGCCTCTTAAAATAAGGAGGTTAGTAATTCCAAGAAAATTCAAATCGATTAATGAATATTCAGTATCAAATCGTGAAAAGCCACTGCATATTAAATGTGGCACAGCAGGAATATTATACCTCTGTTGAATAGCAGCAGCTACGGCTACTGTTCCAGGACGGCTACGCTCCGAGATGCGCTGGTATAGCCCATCGGCCGTACTTTTATATACAAATTCACTCCTATGCGTCGTAATATTGATGTATTGAGGATTAAATTCCATCAAAGAATCAATATTTTTAAACAACTGTGATATTCCTCTCCCTTTGAGTGGTGGCAGTACCTCAAAGGAAAAACATGTGCGTCCATGAGAATATATAAGTTCTGAAATTTTCATATATATTAATTTATATGTAAAGATAATATTTTTGTACAGTTATTGCAAAATTTGTTACTATATTTGCATAATTATTGCAACTACGAATTAGAGTATTCAACATGTTGCAATAATGCCTTTCGAGGCGCTAATAGAACAGGGGATGACCGGTTTTGACAGCGTGTAGAAGTGGTATGTAAGCATGCAGAGCGATGATGGCAAGGCTCTATAATATCAGACATCAAAATTTCAAATGGCGAAAACAATTACGCTCTTGCTGCTTAATCGAAGTATAGTAGATTAGCTTTATCTCTTCCATAGTGGTTGAGACAGGACATCACCCGATTGCCTTGTTCCGAGACGTTTCGATATGGTGGTGCAGATAATTCGGAAATAGGAAAGTTACTGTCTCGATGACTTTCCGAGATTCAGAGACTAAGTTTTAGATTGGTGGTTTTGATCCTGTCTAATTCCGAAAATTAAGTCAAAACTAAGCATGTAGAAAGCCTATTAATTCCGCGTTTGGACGGGAGTTCGAATCTCCCCATCTCCACAATAAGCGTGCTAAA
>JAVWYO010000035.1:0-20686 GCA_036661515.1 Muribaculaceae bacterium
TAATAAAATAAATAAAGCCTGCAACCACCAAAAATGGAGTTGCAGGCTTTACGCTTTTCATGAAATTAGTATATTTCTGGGTGAGATTGGTTCATGTCATTAGCCACTCTCTTAGCTATATCTTCCATTTCTTCTTTTGAAAGTGTGAGTTTTGGCTTGAAAAAATTCATGTCACTCTCTTTGTTTATGGGTACGAGATGTATGTGTGCATGAGGCACTTCAAGCCCCATCACAGCAACGCCTATGCGCTTGCATGGAATAATATTCTTTAGGCTCTTTGCTACTTTGCGTGCAAAGAGTTGTAGTGCTGCATAATCTTCTTTGCTTAAATCAAAGAGATAGTCAACTTCCTTTTTTGGAATTACCAATGTGTGACCAGGTGCTACGG
Organism: Muribaculaceae bacterium; assembly: GCA_036661515.1. GTDB lineage: Bacteria > Bacteroidota > Bacteroidia > Bacteroidales > Muribaculaceae > HGM05232. The sequence continues at coordinate 389 of JAVWYO010000035.1, forward strand.
GATTGATGTCGAGAAATGCAAAGTGGTTTTCATCTTCGGCTATTTTGTAGCATGGTATTTCTCCTGATGCTATTTTGCTAAATATTGTTGCCATTTTAAACCAGTTTTTATACTATGATAAACTTATGTCCATTATTTCAAATGATATAATGCCCGACGGTGTTGTAATATCGGCAACATCACCTACTTCTCGCCCAAGAAGACCTTTTGCAATTGGTGAATTAGATGCTATTTTATGCTCTTTTAGGTTTGCCTCTGATTCTGCTACAATTGTATATTTCATAACCAAGCCTGTCTTCACATTCTTGATTGTAACTGCGTTTAGTAATTGGACGTGGTGAGTGTTTAGTTTGCTATCATCTATGATACGTGCATTTGCCACGAGCCCTTTTAGTTGCGAAATTTTCATCTCCAACATTCCTTGAGCCTCTTTCGCTGCGTCATATTCGGCATTCTCAGATAGGTCTCCCTTGTCGCGTGCTTCTGCGATAGCGCGTGAAATTTCGGGACGTTTAAAATTTTCAAGATATGCAATTTCTTCCATGCGTTTCTTGTATCCTTCTTTTGTCATGTATGCGAGTGCCATGGTGTAAATTTGTTTTAAATTTTTGTAAAAAATAAAAGAATCTCCACTACGTCAGTTGAGACCCCCTTTTGTTATATAACAATATGTTGTTGCATTGCAAAGATAGCCATTATATCTATATAACAAAATTAAAACCAATTAAATTAACTAATTATTTGAAAATAAGTGATATAAATAATTAGTTAAGCATTTTACGTAGGATTATAGCGCTAATTCCCACTGTGCAGATGCTTAAAATAATTGCAATAATTAGGCTCCCAAGTTCAAGTGATGCAAATGTGGCGGCACTAATTATGATAGACACAAATAGTATTTTGAAGGCACTAATATTTAGCGATAAATGATATATTCGATAGTAAACGATAAGAATAACGATGGTGTAAATTATGTACCACACCACAAATGATATTCCAAGTCCTGTGAGTCCCCATAGTTGATAAAAAACCACATTCAGCACAAATCCTGTTACCGCACTTATGCTTTCGGTTATCAGAAATAGCTTTCCTGAGCCTTTTGCTAATATCACGAAGGCTATGCACCAAGACACCCCGCGAAATATCATTCCTAATATTGCCCATGAAATAAAAGGAACGATGGTTATAAATTCGGGTGCATATAATAAGGATACAATAATATTTCTAAAGACAAGGAACAATGTTATTATTGGTGTCAATACGAGAAGGGTGATTACTATCTCTTGCGTTACAAAAAGTTTCAATCTTATATTACTAAAGCTCACTTTTGCAAGACGCGGATAATATTCCATTCCTATTGCCGTAAATATTAATCCTGCATATTTGTTGACGAGTGTGTATCCTGCTTGATAATATCCTACTTCGGTAATACTCGTTTCTCTATTAAGATATGCCATGAAGATATATGAAAATAGCACTGTGATAAAATTACTCAATGTCATGAATATCCCCAGTCTTACAAATCCTTTCCCTATATTGAACGTCTCTTTTGCATTCAACGGCGTTTTTTGGCGATAATCTTTATTCCTAAAGAGCCACATGAATAGGGCTGTCATTGCGGAGTAGGCAATTATTGCTGGTATCACACTATCTATTCGCCAAATATAAAACAATGGGATAGATACTATAACACCCGATGTCACCCCACACAATGATGCTTGTGCAAGGCGACGGAGTTTTGATGTCCCTTGTAATATCGCCTGTTCGCCTAAGGCAAGGGCATTGATAAGTAAAACTATTGAGATTGATACAAACCCCCAGATATGGGTGTCATCGCCAAAGGTGAGTTTGCTCAACAATGGTGCAAACGATAGCGTGAGGACAGCCCCTAAGAGCCCTACAAACCACGACCATCGTCTAACTACTTTTATAATAATTGCTCTATTTGATGTGCCAATGGCTATATCTCGCACACTACTTTTACGTATTCCAAGTTCGGAAAATGACGATATCATTTCTATCGCTGAGTTATATAGCCCAAAGAGTCCAATGCCTGCTGGACCTATCCATATTGCTATTAGCTTTGTGCGTATGACTGCGCAGAGAATGCTAAGTATCTGTACACCACCAAAAAGGCTCATTGCCTTAATGATAGTCCTCGATAAAGCTACACCTCCTCCGCTACGTTTCACGATATTAGTAATTTAGCTTATACGTGTTATATACAATTCCTCTTCCGCCCATTCCCGACTTCTGCATTGATAATCCTTCATTAAGAATGAGTCCGTTTTGCTCATTTGATATACCAAAATCAAAATATTTTGCGCATGAAAAGTCTTCTGAGATTAATTGATTGAAAATCAATGGTAGCACCTTCTTTTCGCAACCTTCCTCTGATGCTGCTATATATTGGGCATGTGCAACATTTATTGATAAATACACTACCACGCCCCCAAGTAGGGTTTCCCCAAGTGATGCTGTAAATAAGCGTATGTTTAATGGGAACCTCGAATGTAACAACTCAATTTCTTGAAGAGTGTGAACGGGATTCACGCCATGCCGGGCATTAAGTGTCTCGGTAAGTAATTTCCAGTAGGGCGCAAAGTCGGTAGTTTCTGAAATTACCACGCCATGTTGTGTGGATCTTTTCACCGCACGACGTGCATTTTCATTAAATAGTAGTGGTGTATCCTGTGATACAGTTGACGATATATTTGATGAAATTAGTGTCCCATTATTTCGGAAAATTGCGTATAAATCTTCATCGGCTGGATATTGATGATAAATATGTGGACTTGCCTTATATATTAGCTCGTTAATACCATTATCCTGTAGAAAAATTCTCATTGCATCAAATATCTGCAACATGTTTGATACATCAAAGTGTTGCGATTGAGTGAGCCACCCCGCAAAGGTTAGCCCCTGATGCGAGTATAGCGTATTATCACATCGATTAGCAGGAAGAACACCTATTATCTTGCTACCAGCGTATGCGATTAGTGAGAAGTCACTAAAACGCGAATTGTGATAATCCATATATTCACGCTTGTGCATGAATGTCCCATTTTTTGTTTCATCTACAAATTTGTTCCACTCTGCGCATTGCGTTGGTATATATTTTTCAATTTTTATCATTATCATCTTACCCAGAGTTCGGGATTTAATTTTACTTTTTCTTTTCGTATTTCAAAGTGCAATATTGTTCGATTATCATCATCGGGGTCTGAGAATATTTTCCCGATTGATTGACCCGCTTTAATATCTTGACCAGTTCGCACATATATTTCGGAAAGATTAACATATATCGATAGATAATTACCATGCCGCACCATTACTACGGTGTTAAATCCATCTTGGCGGAATACTGCCGATACTTTACCATTAAATATTGCACATGCCGACGCACCGCTCGATGTCTCAATATCTATTCCTCCGTTGTCGGTTTCTACATATTTTAATTCGGGGTGACGTTGTCGCCCAAATTGTTTCACAATCTTGTAGCTACCCTTTACTGGGAATAGCAATTGTCCTTTATTGCTTTCAAAGCTTCCCGATATATTTCGCTCCTCTGAGTCCATGTTATATTCGCCCGACCTTATTGGCTGTGGCTGTTCCTGAGCCTTTTCTTGCTCAACTTCTTTCTTCTTTTCCTCTTCTTTCTTTTTCTTAGCAGGTTTTATAGGCTTCTTTTTCTTTTCTTTTTTAGGCTTTTCGGGCTTAACCTTTATATCCTCGTCTTTATCTTTAACTGTGGTTTCCTGTTGCTGCTGACGCTTTTCTTCTTCAAGTCGTTGCCTTGTTTCTTCGGCAATACGTTTTTGCTCTGCAATGCGTCGTTCTTCGGCTGCTCGTTTCTCTTGTGCAATACGTGCACGCTCTGCTGCCTTGCGTTCTTCGGCTGCTATTAGTCTATCAAGTTCATTATTCAGTGCACGTGCTTTACGCTCTTTTTCTTTTAGGAGTGCTTTTAGTGCGCCACCTTCTTTTTTAAGTTCTGTAACTACTTGTGATTGCTGTGTTTCCTTTACTTCAAGACTCTTTTGAACGGCATTAACGTTAGTAAGCGTACTTGCTTTTGTCTTTTGTAGGCCTTGTAACTTATTACGTTGCTCCACGAGTACATTTTGTGCTTCCTTAATTGCTACCGATTGTTTCTCACGCCAGCGTGAAAATTGTTGTAGGTATCGCATTCGTCGATATGCTTGGCGAAATGAGCTTGATGAAAATAGAAACATCATCTTATCATAAGACGATGACTGTGAGTGCATTTTCTTCACTGCATTTGCATAATTCTCTCTTAGCTTTTCAAGCCGTTTTTCTTGAATTTGAATTGAGTCGTTAATAAATCCAATCTTTTGATTAATTGTATCTAATTGAGTTGAAAGAGTTGTTATTATTTTGCCATGTTCCTTTATTTCCGCTGTTATAAGATTAAGTTTATTAAGCGATTTATTTGTCTGCGATGTATTTACCTTTATCTTTTGCGATGTCTCTTTTATCTCTTTTTGGGTCGTCTGTGTTTCTCTCTTTATATTCTTCATGCTTTTATTCTGCGCATCAACGTTTGGTGATACACAGAATAGTAAGATAAGAAATAGTAAGTATTTTTTCATTACAAATTCTTTAAGATTGAAGATAATGATGAGGCTGGAATGCGACGATAGGTTGAATTTACTTCAAATTTATCATCAAACGATTCGTTAAAGCTCATTCTTGATGGGTCAATGCTAAGCCTTAATGAATAAGATTGATTGTTGTGCGATGCCTCTATAAGTACCGATTCTGCAATTGTTCCTATTTGAGAACCTTTAAAATCACTATATTTTATCATATATGGTGCTGTTCCTCCATTGGGCATAACATTAAACTCGGTCAAATTATTATTCATATCCAATATAAATGAATAAATAAATCCTGCAAATTGATTTTTGGGAGCAATACTCCACGATTGCTCGCCATCTTCTTTTATTGTCACGAGGTCGTGCATTTTGTGGGTTAGTTCCCCTTCACCTATGATAAATGCTCGATTGATGAACGCATCTTGCAATAGAGTTATATCAAGTGGAATACCTTGTGTGAAAAACGAAATGTTTTCGGCTAAATACATTTTGTGATATTTATCCACGAAGTATATAGAGTCTGATGTCAAGTGCAGGCGCGCCATCTCTATCCCAAGAAGTGGACGTATCGACACCGATATTGATTTACCTTTTATCATGCGTAGTTGCATGCTCGATGACATGCTTTTGCCCATCGAAATGCTGACTTTTCCTGGCGAAATTATGCTATTCCAATTCTTATAAGAGTTCACCACAGCACTATACCGCTGATTCTCACTGCTATAAGATGTAGTATCGGTTACGTTTGATTGCTTTGATGCTTTGCAAGCAGTAGTGAAAAGCAATATCACAGACAATATGAGGAATATATTTTTACGTGTCATTTTATTTGTAGAAGTATGTTTTGTTTTTTACTTTTTTTATTAGCAATTCCGATTCTGGCTTTAATTTCAATGCCTGTTCCCATTGCTTTAATGCCTCTGCTGGTGCGCCATTCATAAACAGAATGTCGCCGTAGTGTTCACTAATATCAGCATTTGGTTCTTTGTTATATGATATCGCTGATTCTATATATATTTTTGCAAGTTTATATTCTCCTTTTTTGAAGTATATCCATGCGTATGTATCAAGAAATGTTGGGTTATTTGGCATTCCTTTGACGGTTAAGGCACTCATCTTTTCGGCCTTATCAAGTTCTTTGCCACTCTCGGCAAGGAAAAATGCGTAATTGTTTAAGATAGAAATGTTTGATGGGTTGATGCTAAGGGCTTTTTCATAAGTCTGAAATGCTTTGATGGAGTCACCCTGCGAAAAATACACATCACCCATACCTCCATATAGATTTGAACGTAACTCCACATCTGTGCTATCAACCTTTTCGATTGCCTCAGTATATATTTGCAAGGCCTTGTCATATTCCTTCATTTGGTAATATGCGGGGGCTATATATTGATATAATTCGATGTTATCGGGATTATAGGTGAGCGACTTTTGAGCGGCATTGATTGCCTTCTCAAAATCATTTGATAGGAGATAGATTATCATTAATTTCTTCCAATCTTCGGCACTCGTTGGGTCAATATCCAGCACATACGATAATTGTTCTGCTGCACCTTTGTAGTCGACCCTTGCCATGAGATATTTGCTATATAATTGATGTATTTGCATCTCATGTGGGTGCTGTGATATTAGCACTTTAAATAAATTGTCTATCCGTGCTGAGGAATCCTTTTCTTGTATTAGTTGGCGCATGTAGTCGGTGAGAACACTTAGTTTACTCTCAACACCAAGCTCCTCATTTGCCAGTGCCTTATATATCTGATTGTCATAGTTAATAGAGTCACCTATTGCATTATAAAATGAGGCCTTTGATAGATTTACAAGCCCATTATTTGGCTCTATCTTTTGTGCTGTATCATACCACGATAATGCACTATCGCGCATGCCAAGTTGCAAATATAAATCGCCAAGCAGCAAGTTATATTGTATGTTTTTTGGCGCAGTTTTTAGCAATTCCATGCCCGAACTAAGGGCTTTAACGGTGTCTTTACTATCTAAATAATAATTTATCTTTTGAACACTTATCTCTATCGATTTCCCATCTCGTTCCTCTATTTTATTTAAAATAGAAAGTGCTTTTTCTGGAGTTTTGCTTTTGGAATATCCATTTGCTAATTGATGCAGAAGTTCTGTCTTATTTGGATAAAGTTTAGATAATCTATCCCACACTCTTATAGCTTCTTTGGCGTTCCCTAATTGATTATTTATTGTTGCATAAAAATTATTCTCGTAATAGTCGTGTGGCGACTCATCAACGTGCCCTTTCATTAGCGAAAGCGCTAAGTCGGTAATTTCTTTCTCTTTTGTATTCATCATCAAAATGCAATACCCTAAGTAATAAGAAATTGTCGTATTATGTGGGTCAATCTCGTGAGCACGTTTCAATAGCTCATAGAAAGCATCGTTTTTATCCTGTGACTTCATGCGTAGCCCTTCAAGAAACAGATATTCTGCTTTTCGTTGACTCGGAGTCCAATCACTATGGCTCTCTTTATCCTTTGATGCAAAAATGGGTAGTGCTATTGATATAAATAGGCACGCAATTATATATCTAATATATTTATTCACAATGTAGTTTTTGACGTTGCATTTTATTTTATTCCTGTATGTCCAAATCCTCCCTCTCCGCGTTGCGTATCTTCAAGTTCATTGACCTTGTCCCAATTGGCATGTGTATATGCGTTGATAACCATTTGACATATACGTTCGCCATTCTCTACAACAAATGGAGTATCTGAAAGATTTATTAGTATTACGCCTATCTCTCCTCGATAATCAGCATCAATAGTACCCGGCGTATTGAGCACCGTTATCCCTTTTTTCAAAGCAAGACCGCTACGTGGACGTATCTGGCACTCATATCCATGAGGCAATTCTATAAACAATCCTGTGGGTATTAATGCACGTTGAAGTGGCTTTAATGTAACTGGTTCAGCAAGAAATGCGCGCAAGTCCATGCCTGCCGATTCGCTTGTGCTATATTCGGGAAGTGGATTATTGGATTTATTGATTACTTTTATATTTATTTGTTCCATTTATCTTATTTTTATGTGATTTTTGGGCTTAATTTCATTTAAATGAATTAGTCATGCGAAAATAGCTAAAAGTAAGCAATAACGGTAATGATTTTTATTATTTTTGCATAAGTATATCAAAAACAATTACCAACATGGATAGTAATATCGAAAAAACTCAGTTAATGTCTTGGGACATGCTAATATGTGACAAGAGATTTGGCATGGAAAACTATAACGATATGAAGGCGCGCATTCGTAGCGATTTCCAGCGTGATTATGACAGGCTGATTTTTTCATCTCCTTTCCGTCGTTTGCAAAATAAAACTCAAGTGTTCCCTTTGCCAGGTAGTATATTTGTGCATAATAGGCTCACTCATAGCCTCGAAGTGTCGGGGGTAGGGCGGTCGCTTGCTAATGAAGTGGCTCTGTTGCTCGCTACGAAATACGCTGATTGCGCGTGGGTTTCTAAATTTTCGGATATTGGTGAAATTGTTGCTGCATCGTGCTTGGCGCATGACTTGGGAAATCCGCCCTTTGGGCATTCGGGGGAGAAATCTATTGGTAGTTATTTTTATGAGGGAAAAGGTCAAGAATTGCAATCACTACTTTCTGATGATGAATGGCAAGATCTTATTCATTTTGAGGGAAATGCTAATTCTTTTCGATTACTTGTGCATCAATTTAAAGGTCGCAGGCAGGGCGGATTTGCAATGACTTATTCAATGCTTGCTTCAATAGTGAAATATCCATTCCCGTCGAGATATGCTGGTACAAAAGGAAAATTTGGATTCTTTACTTCCGAGAATAGCGCTTTTGAACGTGTCGCTTCCGAGATTGGGCTGATAGCTCACGACGATGGTTCATATTCTCGCCACCCTCTTGTATATCTTGTTGAGGCTGCCGATGATATTTGTTATCAAATTATGGATTTAGAAGATGCTCAGAAATTAAAAATACTTAGTGCTCGTGAAGTAATCGATTTATTACTCGGATTTTTTGAAGAAGATCGCCGTATACATCTACAAAAGGTTATGGACGTGATTGATGACAAAAACGAGAAGATTAGCTATCTGCGTTCATGCGTGATTGGCGAGCTTGTGGGTGAGTGTGCCAAGAGCTTTGTTGAAAATGAAAAGTATATTTTGGCTGGTGACTTTAAGGGGTGTCTTATCGATCACATCTCCGTTGATGTAAAAGATGCTTATCAGCGGTGTTCTGATATTGCTTATGCTAAGATTTATCGCGCTTCTGATGTGGTTGATATTGACCTTGCTGGAAATCAAATCATAACTTTCCTTATGGAGAAATTAATCGATGCTGTGCGTTTCCCTGAAAAGAATTATTCGCAATTACTCCTTAGCAAGGTGCCGCAGCAATATGACGTGAGTGCGCCAACGCTTTTTGGCAAAATACAAGCAGTCATCGACCATGTTTCGGGAATGACCGATATCTATGCGCTTGACCTTTATCGCAAACTCAATGGTATGAGTTTGCCTGCGGTGTAATAGCTATTTGATATGTGTCCCTTTGGATATGTCGTTAAGGTTTGATGCTTTAGTTATTATCACTTCCTTAACGCCTGCCTCTATTGTGGCAAATGAATTGTCTAATTTTGGTATCATGCCTCCATTTATTACACCATCTTTGCGAAGTTGCTCATAAAGGGGCTTTGTCATCTCGGCAATTGCACTATTATCATCATTTTCATCGCGCAATACTCCTTCTTTCTCAAAACAGAATATCAGTGTCACATCATATAGCTTCGCAAGTGATTTTGCCGTTTCGCCTGCCATAGTGTCGGCATTTGTGTTTAGCATATTTCCTTTCCCATCATGCGTAAGCGGAGCTATAACGGGTACAATTTCAGTAGAAATCAACTTAGATAGGGTGGTGCCGTTGGCAATTTTCACATCGCCAACCCAGCCATAATCGGTTTCCTTTACTGCACGCTTTTCGCTAAGTATTATATTCATGTCGGCACCTGTCATGCCAAGTGCATTTACATTCTTTGCTTGAAGGCCTGCTACGATACGCTTATTAACAAGGCCGCCATATACCATAGTCACAATTTCTATCATAGCATCATCGGTTATCCTGCGCCCCTCTACCATGGTAGTTTTCACACCAAGTCGTTCGGCCAACTTTGTGGCGGAGCGTCCACCTCCATGTACGAGTAGTTTGTTCCCATCTATTGATGCAAAGTCTTCAAGTAGCTGTTGTAGGCTATCAGGCTCTTCAACAATCTTGCCACCTACTTTCACTATCGTTAGTTTCTCTTTCATAGTGTCGTGCTATTTGCAAATTCCATGAGGTAGGCCTTGATAAAATCATCTATATTACCATCTATTACCGAATTTACGTCCGATGTTTGATAGTTTGTGCGATGGTCTTTCACGCGACGATCGTCAAATACATAGCTACGTATTTGCGAGCCCCATTCTATTTTCATTTTGCCTGCTTCAATCTTCTCTAATTCTTTATTTCGACGTTCAAGAGCCAATTCATAGAGTTGTGATTTTAGTAATCGCATGGCATTGTCTCTATTATCCATCTGTGAACGGCTTTCGGTGTTCTCAATAAGTATTTCGCGCACTTCGCCAGTGTCGGGATCTTTATAATTATATCGAATACGCACCCCAGTTTCCACCTTATTCACATTCTGTCCTCCAGCGCCACCACTCCTAAATGTGTCCCACGACACATCTCCGGGATTCACAACTACCTCTATCGTATCATCAACAAGCGGCGTAATAAATACCGATGCAAAAGATGTCATGCGCTTCCCTTGTGCATTAAATGGCGACACGCGCACCAGGCGATGCACGCCACTTTCACTCTTTAAATATCCATATCCATAGTCGCCTTCTACTTGCATCACCACTGATTTTATACCAGCTTCGTCGCCCTCAACAATATGTGATATTGTAACTTTATATTTGTGTTGCTCACACCAACGAAGATACATGCGCATCAACATTGATGCCCAGTCTTGACTCTCTGTGCCTCCAGCTCCCGAATTAATTTTAAGCACCACACCGAGTTTGTCCTCTTCATGGCGTAGCATATTTTTTAATTCGAGATTTTCGAGATAACTAATAGTGTTGCTGTACATCTTATCAAGCTCACTCTCATCTATTAGTTCATCTTTTACAAAGTCAAATCCCAGTGCTAATTCATCTACAATCTTTTCAAGTTCATCATAACCCTCAAGCCAGAAACGCAATTCTTTGATTTTTCGCATCTGTGCTTCGGCTTCTTTTTGATTATCCCAAAAGTCGGGTACATGGGTGCGAAGTTCTTCCTCCTCAACCTCTATTTTCTTTGTATCGATGTCAAAGATACCTCCTCAACGCAAGTTTGCGTTCAATCGTCTCTTTTAGTTGTTCTTGAGTTATCATTTAGTTGTTTTTGATTATATTATTACACATACATCGCCTCTATCTCACGTTGATATAGCTTATTGATTGTCGGGCGGCGTATCTTTAGCGTATTTGTTAGCTCTCCCGATTCCATGCTAAATGCGTGTGGAAGTATGGTAAACTTCTTTATCTGTTCAAATCCTGCAAAATTCTTTTGAAGATTATTTATTCTATCTTCAAGCATTCTATATATTTCAGAGTCTTTGACAAGTTCGTCAATATTATTATATTGAATCCTCTTATTTTCAGCATAATCTTTCAATGCTTCATATACAGGAATAATTATTGCGGTAACATATTTTCGTTGGTCTCCAATCACAGCTACTTGGTCGATATATTTGTCCTCACTAAGACGTGTCTCGATGGCTTGTGGAGCAATATATTTCCCGTTAGAAGTCTTGAAAAGGTCTTTTAATCGCTCGGTAAGCACGAGGTCGCCCTCTGCATTTATGCAACCAGCATCGCCAGTACGAAACCAGCCGTCGGCACTTAGTACTTTAGCTGTTTCTTCGGGCTTATTATAGTATCCTTTCATCACGGTGTCGCTCTTTACTAATATCTCATTTTGTTCACCTATCTTTACTTGGATATTTGGTAGTGTTGTTCCTACTGTGCCTATCCTATAACCCACTTCTGGGAAACATGATACGGTAGCTGTTGTTTCCGAAAGTCCATAACCTATAACGATGTTTATTCCACATGTGTGAAGAAACTCATTTATATTATCGGATAGCGCAGCTCCTGCCGTAGGAAAAATATTTCCATGTTCAATTCCTATTGCGCGACGTAGTTTGCTAAATACACTTTTGTCAAAGAAATTATATTCAGTTTCTACCCAAAATGGTACTTTTATCCCAGCACGTTTATATTTTAGATTGCGTATTTTGCCTACACGTAGAGCCTCTCTCACCATCTTTTGTTGAAAGCCACTCATCGTTGCAATCTTTTCTTGTACTGCGGTGTATACCTTTTCCCAAAAGCGTGGTACACTACACATTATCGTAGGATTTACCTCCTTTATAGCATCTTGTATGAGCTTTGGATTATAATTGATAGCTATCGTTATCCCTGTTGTCAAGCAGAAATATGCCCAAGCTCTCTCAAAGATATGTGATAGCGGAAGGAAACACATCGATAAGTCTTTATCCGAAATCATTTCCAATCGCTCAATATGTATTTTTATGGCAGCATCATAGTTAGAATGCGCGAGCATCACTCCCTTAGGTTCTCCAGTAGTTCCCGAAGTGTAGATAAGGCACGCAAGGTCATCTACGGTGCCACTTTCTTTGCGTCGCAATACTTCATTTTTTGTCTCTTCGGTGGCTTCTTCACCCATTTGCACCAATTGTGCAAGTGTCAGTGTTTTCTCATCACCAACTTGCATCACAATCGCCGAATCGTATGCAATAATCTGCTTTAGGGTTTTTGTTTCATCGGCTGCTTTGCGTGCAATAGCATATTGCGTTTGGTCGCCAACAAATATAAAACGTATCTTAGCATCATTAACAATATATTTAACTTGTTCCTTAGAACTCGTTGCATATAAAGGAACTGGAACAGCGCGGTTATTAAAAGCCGCAAAGTCAGTAACTAATATTTCGGGACAATTTTGTGAGAATATTGCAATATTTTCGTTTTCTTTAATTCCTAACATTTCAAAAGCGCATGCAACCTTTTCAATCTTTTTGCTAAATGCACTCCACGACGTGCTTACCCATTTATTCGTATCATAATTTTTATGACGGAACACCTCACGACTGCCATATTTCTTGGCTTGTGATGTAATTAATTCGACCAGCTTATTTGCCATAGAATAATTTATATATTTATGTAAAATCTCGTCAAAGTTAAGCCTTTATGACCACATAATTGGTGTTTATAACCAAAAGTCCCCTAACATTAACAACAATTGTTTTTGTCCATTTTTGTATTTACATAATTTAACAGCCTTATTCTCGTTATGGAATTTTCAGCGATTGTGGGGTGGGGATTGGACGCTTCTCGTGGTAGCATATATATAAACCTATGGCACGGGTCATTAATATATCGTCGTGACAGCCATCTTTTGCTCCAAATGAGCCGTTACTCTTGCGTTCATATACCACAAATTCGTTCACGGCATCGTTGTCATATTCTATGTAGGCGTGGTCGCGAATTATACCTACCAGTGAGTTTATTGCCATCGTCTTTGTTGAACGATTGGTGTGAAATCCTGGTCTTTCTTTCCCGTCTAATGTGCTACGATAATATAGGTTTTTGTAGTGTTTTGCTACCTCTGTGAGTATATATTCGCCGTGATCGCCTTCGGTGTTCTCGGTTTCGAGGGTGTTGCTTTCTACTACTAATAGTGCGTTGCAATACCATCGAGCCAGTTGCATAGCTTTCCACACGAGTAGGTCATGGTCGATGTGTCCACGCCACTGTGCCACTACTATGGGAATGCCATTGTCTTGTGTCATATTGATGCGGTCAAATACCGAAATGACGGAGAAGTCGCTTGAGTCGCTACGTCCTCCCACATCTACGGCTACTATATAACGGTTGCGTAGTAATGGGCTTAATTCTGGTTGCTTCCATACCTTTAATTTCCCGGTGGTGTCTTCGCAAAAATGTAGTTGTTGGAGTGCCTCTTGGCCTTTAATGCTAAGAGCCGAGAGTTCACCTATTAGCTGTGGTGATATGCAATCTTTGCGCAATGTTTCTACCGATTCGGGCGAGAATATATTATTGTCGGTCGACATAAACGCTTCTACGGCATCACTTGGATATTCCGCCATCATCTGCCGGTGAGTGGTGTATTCACGACGTTTCTGTTGATACCAATATATCTGTTCGAGGGTTAGCCGTTCCTCGTTCCATAGTTTGCGTTCATATTCGTCCATGCTGTTCCACACTATCATTGGCGATTCTACGGCAAGACGATACATTTCTATTTCGTACCAAGGTACAAATATAGGGAGCTTGTCGCTTGTTCCTGCTGATGCCCTAAGCCACTCGGTGTGAAAATAATTGCCTACTCCATTTGCTGTGCTTTCAAGAACTATTAGCGACAAAGGGAGTAGGGCAATGGGTGCACAAGTAGCTCGGATAAGATTTTCGGGATTGGTAAATGGTGTGTTTCGCCAGAATGCTACTTCTGAAAGATGCGCCATAGCGATGTCGCTCCCTCGTATTGCCTCTTGTGATTCACTCGACCCGATAGCTACCGTGCAGTCGCGCCCTGTGATTTCGCTCTGATTTTGGCTCTTTTCAAATGGACGAAAACGCATGGGGGTGTCGTCGTCGCAATATTCGGCAGGATATTCGCGTAGCAGGCGACTATACATGCCACGAATTACAGCCGACGCATCTTTGACATGTGCACAGATAAGACTATTCCAGCACTTTCTAAGAATAATTTGTATCCATGCCATGTACATCTGTATAAGTGTTGAACCGCCCCATTGCCGTGCTTTCAACATTATTAGGCGTATTGGGCGATTTTCGTGGCGCATTGCTTCGAGTTTGGCAAGTACTTTACGTTGCGAAGGGTTGAGGCGAAAGGGTATGTTTCCTGCGCCACACTTATCTCGAATTTTTACACATGTGATGCACCAAAACTCAAAATCATAGGTAAATCGTAATCGGGCAATCTCGTTCCATGATGCGTTGCGGTTGTAGCGTGTGTCTTTGAGCATAGCCACAGGCAAGTGCATGATGCCGTGCCCCTTTATCCTCACACCCTTTCGCTCGCCACTGCACCCAATCCCCGCGACAGGGTCGTAGGACTCGTTTTCTGGCTTGCGCAGGGCATTTTCTTCTAAAAGTTTTTCAATGGTCATTGTCTTTTTCATAGATTAAGTCCTATTGGGAATATTGTCAATGTTTGTTGCACGTTGCCTTCAATAACGAGCCTTATGGTACGCTTTTGAGGTGCAAATATTGGTATATGTAATGGTGTTGTGAGGCGACCAGTAATTTTTATTTCATTAAGAATGTCACCATAGTTGCTAATGCCATTCTCGCCAGTAACTCTAAGAGTAGAAGTAAATTCATCGCTTGACAAGTGCCATTTAATGCCTTGTAAAGGGCTATTTAATGGGATAGGGTGAGTGCGATATGAGATGTGTTGATTTGCAGGTGCTTGCTCGCAATTTATATCGATTAAAGTATTATTATCGGAAATGGCAAGTGGGTGTAGATAATCAGCAATGAGTTTGCTAACAAATATATCTCTATAATACCATCTTCCACTGGGCATTAGCACTGCTGCCGAACCGTTATCGTCAACGCACCATAATTCGTCATATTCTTTGCTCCATGCTATTGCTTTTGCATTGACACCAGTAGCAATGGTTTCAATCTTTGAGCCTGACATTGCACACAACTCACCGTCGCAAAGAAATATAAGACCTTTTGCGGTGTAGCATATCTGTGCGTCGCCTGCAACGACACGCCAATCGATGCAACGTGGCTCGCCATAATTTCCTGAGCTGTTGCTGGCAAGTGCATATATGCCTTGTGTGGTAAAAGCATATAGAGGGTATTTTGCAAAAATGCTTGTGGCAACTGGGCGCACGGCAATGCGTAGTGCTGTGATTGCGCCTCCCGAAACGTGTGCCATGCTTTTCCACACAAATGGATTGTCATGCTCCGATATGAGTAGGCGATTGGGCTTATTCTCTATGATATTTTCTTCAGCAGGAACAATAAGTGTGTCATCGGTTGTGATATTCATGATGCGTGGTTTTAAGTCAGATGTAACGGCATAAGCCATGCTGTTATTAGCGTCGGCCATCAGTTCTCCCTCCCATTGCCAAATATTGCCACTACGAAGCATTTTAATGCTGATGTGTGTAGCTCTACTGTCGGGGTAAGCAACGATTGCATTAAGGTTCGTCGAGCTACTCCCTTGCATGCCCGTCCACACTACCACACTATTGCCTGCTGTGGTGCGAAGTGTGACAGTAATCACTGCGTTGCACGCCACATTGTCCACATTATAGTCGCTCATAGAGGGCAATGACCAGCCAGTAAATAACCTTTGTGCTACTGCACCGCAATGGAGCGAGCCTCCTGCTTCCATCACGGTGGCTGGAATTACTGAATGGTACATTACTTTAGCCCAAGTAGATGTATCTACAACAGTGGGGTAGAGGTCGTTGCGACTAACGACAAATCCTCCCAAAACGGGGCTTACGGTGATGGCATTAATAATTCCGCTACGTAGCGATTTAAGGTCGGTGATACTTGCCATAAGATGCCATGAGGTGGAATTTACTAAATTTGAGGTTATCTTATTGGTATCATAATGTGCCAACGAATAATTAAAATAATACTTTCGTTCGCCACTTTGCGATGTGCTACAAGTGTAATCAATACCACCATTTTTTATGATAGCGTCAACCTCGTTTGTGGTATAAATTTCTATTGATTTTATGAGCGTGTCCCAGCCATTTATAGTGCCACCATCTACACGCAATCCTAATCGATAGGCTTGAATGGAGAATTGCGACCCAGCGATTGATGAAAAGCTGTTGCCATTAGTCAAAACGGGTACATTATGAGTCGTAATTCCTTGAATCCCATTTCCAACAATAGCTGGTGCACTTGCCCACAAAAAGGTGTCGTCGTGCAATCGCACTGCACAGCGCACCATCATAGGTTCTACCCACATTCCGCTGTCGCTTGCGCTCAATAAACAACGAGCAAAGGCATCATGCGCTATCGACGAATATGCCTTCAGGTCAATGTCGCTAAGTGGTACATTCCATTGGCTATATCCTTGTACAAATGAATATTGTGCAATGGAATTAGTAAACACAGTCGTTTCTGCTGTCCCGAAACGTAGCTGTGGCATGGCATCATTAATATCAATATGAGAATACTCGCCATCTATCCCTTTAATGATATAATAAAGCCCTTGTGAGGTGGTGACTACGATAAAATTGCCAACGGCTATGGCGGATAAGATTGTTGCTGATGCCTCGCCAATGAGTTTGGCGGTTTCGGGTGTACGCACAGTACGCACATTACGCACCCAAATTTCTCTACCTATATTTGATATAATATCCTCATCATTGACCACTAAAATATTTTCATTCAGCCTTAATTTAACTATCGGTTTACAATTTCCAATGCTCACAAGAGTATTATCACGTTCGCGCAAGTTGAGCATGGCAGCACCTTCGCCCAGTGTACCATTTTCGTTATTATATCGTTTAGATGCTCCCTTTAAAGCAAAATTAGCAGTATAAATGTTCTTCATAATAATAAAATTTGAAGACAAAGATATTGCTATAAATCACTCTTTTATGTTTAAAAAAAATCCCCATCTCTTTGCGAAATGGGGATTCTAATTATTTATATGTCAATCGGTCATATATTGCTTTTCGATTTGCTTGATTATTATGTTTCCACGATACATAAGACTGATTCTCAACCATTAAATCATGCACTTCATTTCTTATAATTTTAGCTCCAAAGTTTAAGCCAACAAGGTGTGCAAAAAAATATCGATACATGGACGATGTCCCAGTAATACCATAAACTTGCTTGTTACCATTCACATCATACTCGCCACCGCATGTGCCTATATAATTATTCCAAGTACCCCAACGGCAGAGATAAAAAATTCCCTCACTATCTTTATATTTACTTGCCTTAACCCATTTTTCAAAACCTGTGTAAGTAGCTTGTAGTCCAGCTTCTCCCGCGTAATCGGTGTCGAGAACGGAAATTCTAAAAATCACATTATTTTGCACATCATGAAGTGAATATATCATGTCATTAACCTGCCAATATATTTCGTGCATAATAGGATTGGCTCCTTTTTCACGAAGCATATATATGTCAATAAAAGGCGTTTTAGGCGTTTGTATTTGAGTTGGAGCAAATGAACTTACAATCTTATTAAATAAATCAGATGATGTAACGCCAAGTCCTTGATGGCTAACAGTTGGTATTGCCTTCATTGAATTTTCATTAATTTGCTTCTGCTTTTCTAATGCACTCATATCCATGCGAATAAAGCCACCGTTATTAGTGCTACCAACGGCAGGCTCTTCGCCATCAGCAGGTGGAAAAGTTGAGTTGTAAAAATCTACTATCTCCGATTGCTGCACCTTATCGGCGTATGCAATGTATGCCAATCTTTGACCATCTACCAGCATCCTTATTGTAGCATAAGCCGGCGATACCATTAATTCAAGAGAATCGGCAGTAGAATTAAATACCAAAGTTCCCGACTGTTTTGGATCCAATATATTAGACGCTTTAAGTTCGGTGACTGCATATACTTCTTTCTCATCAACAAACTCAATATTATGCAATGAATTTTTTGAAGAGAGTAACTCCATCAAACTCTGATAATCCATTGTATTAAGGTCTATTTTAATTTTAGGATATTTATTTGGATTATCCTTTTCATTGTCGCAAGAACTAAAACAGCTCAAAGCAACGACTGAAATCATTATAAGCAATATTTTTTTCATTTTCATAAATTATTAAATTAACATGTTACCAAATAATTAGATTAGCGCTTGGCGCTAATTCTTATATGTTAACCTCACTTTTAGTGCATGACGATTTGCCTTATTGTTATGTTTCCAATCCCACAGATTAACTTGATTTGACATTAAATCAATGTTCATCATACTTGTCTCAACAAGTTCTGCTCCAAAGTTAAAGCCTACCACGTGTGCAAAAGTGTAATATTTTAATGCACTTGTGCTTGTTATGCCAAAAACCCTGTTATTATTATGATTTACATCATATATCCCATTGAAAGACAACTTACCATTGTCCCAATTACCCCACCTACAAAGACAAAAAATACCTTCCATATCTTTATAAGTGGTTTTATTAAACCATTGTACAAATCTATTGCATACACTTTCAGCCGTTTCCAATGGTTTAGCTGCAAAATCGCTATCAAGGACAGAAAATCTAACTATGATATTAGGTTGCACATTTTTAAGAGAATAAACCATATCATTAACTTGCCAGCCTATTTCGTGCAAAATATTATGAGCTCCTTTTTCACGAAACATATATACGTCAATAACTGGCGTTTTATCATTCCCTCCCTGAACAGTGGCAAAAGAACTAACAATCTTATTAAATAAATCAGATGATTTAGCGTCAATTGCTTGATGTTGCATAGCTGGTAGCTTATTGATTAAGTTCTCGTTAGGCATCTTCTGGCTTTTCAACGCATTTATATCCATGCGAATAAAACCACCATTATCAGTGTTACCAACGGCAGGCTCTTCGCCATCAGCAGGTGGAAAAGCTGAGTTGTAAAAATCTACTATCTCCGATTGCTGCACCTTATCGGCGTATGCAACGTATGCCAATCTTTGACCATCTACCAGCATTCTTATTGTAGCATAAGCAGGCGATACCATTAATTCAAGAGAATCGGCAGTAGAATTAAACACCAAAGTTTTCGACTGTTTTGGGTCTGTTATATCCGACGCAGTAAGCTCATCGACATGAAATACTTCTTTCCCATCAACAAACTCAATATTATGCAATGAATTTTTTGAAGAAAGCAACTCCATCAAACTCTGATAATTCATTGTATTAAGGTCTACTTTAATTTTAGGATAATTATTAGGATTATCCTTTTCATTGTCACATGAACTAAAACAGTTCAAAACAACGAATGAAATCATTAATAGCAATAACTTTTTCATTTTCGTAAATAAATTAAATTATACAAGACAAGTTCAAGTAGCACAAAATAATCATTGCTCTATTTCTATTTTAGGACTTGAAAATTCTGCATAAAATTAAGCACAATTTTTTTATAAATTATATATTTTAGAATAAATATCAATAATAATTTTTTTGGCGTAAATATATTGCTAATAATTGCCATTCATAGCTGAACCATAGCACCTTAAATGACAAAGGGATAAAAAAAACGACAAAAAATTTTGTGATATGAAAATTATGGCTAATTTTGCACCGTTGTTGATAAAAGATATAAGCACAAAGAGGTTCACTTTTAAGATGAAAAATAATAGATAGCATGCACACGCACTGCGACTTACTTCACCCCCTTCATCATCAAAAGTTATGAATGACCATCACGTCATTTACCAATAGTCACCTCAATACGTTTTTTCCAGAACCAGCAACGGCACGGGCAAAAGCCCATAGCCATATTACGCATTAAATAGTTGTTTTATAGATAATTGTGTATTTAAAAGAATGGGAGAGTCGTGAGACTGTCCCTTTTTTGTGCCCAAAAAGCAG